>NZ_JBHVET010000738.1:0-4140 GCF_042802135.1 Kitasatospora sp. NPDC057512 | reverse complement strand
CCACCGCGGGGGCCGCCACCGGCCGCGACCCGGGCGACGCCGACCCGGCGCCCGCCCGCTACACCCACCAGAGCCTGAACTGGCAGCCCTGCGCCCAGCAGCCCGCGCTGGACTGCGCCGCCATGACCGCCCCGCGCGACTGGCACCACCCCGGCGTCGGAGCCGACCTGACCATCGCCGTCTCCCGGCACCGCGCCACCGACCCGGCCAAGCGCAAGGGCACCCTGCTGATGGCGGCCGGCGGCCCCGGCGGCACCGGCCTGCTGCGCCCGGCCGGGCTGGCCGGCGCCGCCCCGGCGCTCGGCGCCGCGTACGACATCGTCGGCTTCGACCAGCGCGGGGTCGGCGCGAGCACCAAGGCGGTCTGCCAGACCCCGGAGGAGTTCCAGGAGTTCCTGGCCGGCGACTACCGCGACCAGTCCCCCGCCGCGATCGACCGGGTCGTCGCCAACTCGAAGAAGCTGGTGGCCGGTTGCCAGGAGCGCAGCGGGGACCTCCTCCCCTACCTGAACACCGAGCAGACGGCCCACGACATCGACCTGTTCCGCGGCCTGCTCGGCGAGCGCAAGCTCAGCTACTACGGCCCGTCCTACGCCTCGATGGTCGGCGCCTACTACGGGACGCTCTTCCCGCACCGGGTCGAACGGATGGTGCTGGACAGCAACATCGGCTTCGACGGCACCTGGGAGACGTTCGAGCTGGGCCAGCCGATGAGCTTCCAGCGCCGCTTCGACGAGGACTTCGTGCCCTGGCTCGCGGCCCGGGACGCCACGTACCACTGGGGCTCCACGCCGGAGCAGGTGCGGGCGCACTGGGAGCAGCGGCGGGCCGCGCTGCACGACTCCCCCATCGTCGAGGGCCCGGTGACGATCGGCCCGAACCAGCTGGACAGCCTCACCATGTCGGCGATCTACCGGGCGGCCAACTTCCCCGACCTGGCCGGGATCCTGGCCACCGTCGACCACTGGCAGGGCGCCGACCCGGCGACCAGGGCGGCGGCCGCGAAGGCCTTCAACAGCTACCTCACCCCGGAGTTCCTCGCCGAGTACTTCGCGGTGACCTGCAACGACACCCCGTGGACCAGGGACCTGGGCACCTGGATCGAGCGCGGCGCCGAGAACACCGCCCGCTGGCCGCTGGCCGGGGCCCGGACGCTCGCCTTCAGCGCGGTCTGCGCCGCCTGGCCGGTCGCCCCGGCGCCCAAGGTCACGGTGACCGGCGCCCACCTGCCGACCACGCTGATGCTCAACTCGGTGCACGATCCGGCGACCTACTACGAGGCGGCGCTCGGCGCCCACCGCGCGCTGCGCGGCTCCAGGCTGGTCACCGTCACCGGGAGCGGCGACCACGGCCAGTACCCCACGTCCGACAGCTGTGTCAGCGGAGTGGTCGAGCGCTACCTGCTGGACGGCACCGCGCCCGGCCGCGACCTCACCTGCCCCTCCCCGCAGGCCGGTTGAGACCGCTCGCGGGTCAGCTCCGGGGCCGCGCCCGCAGTCTGCCCCGGAGCCAGGCGAAGCCGACGGCCAGCCCGGCGAAGCCTCCGACGGCGAGCTTGATCCCGGCCTTGGCGACGATCCAGCCGACCCACGGGACGCTCCACCCCAACCAGTGGAACACCGCCAGCAGGACCGCGGCGCCGAACACCGCCGCGAGCACGGTGACCACGACGGCGGCGGCCCGCGAGAGCTCCCGCGGGCCGTCGGCGTGCTCCCCCGCGGCCGTGCCGTCCGGGTCGGTGGTCTGGTCCTTCGTCATCTCGTTCGTACCCCCCTCGGTCATGAGGGCGATGATACGGCGTCAGCGGTAGGCGTGGTGGGTGTCGCCGACGTGCTCGCCGGTCTCGTCGTCGGGGAAGCTGACGGCCATGGTGACGCGGTACTCGTGGACGTCCTCTCGGTGTCCCGGCACCCGCGCCCAGGCCAGCGAGTGCACCTCGGCCTCGGGGGCCTGCCGACACCAGGCGGCGGCCTCCTCCAGGACGCCGGCGGGGGACCGCCCGGTGCACACCACGGCGGTGTACGCGGCGACCGCGACGTCCCCTCCGGAGCGGCGGGTGCGCGACACCGCCCGGACGGCCGCGGCGGCCTGGGTCAGGTCACGGGCCAGGTCGTCCACCACCCGAGGGGGCGCCGGCAGGACGACCGTCCCCTCGGCGAGGGTCTCCGGCAGGTTCGGGCTCACGGTCTGGACCTCCATCCGCATCATCACGCGGCACAGCATGCCGGGCAGTCATTCCTGGCATGCCCATTTTCACCAGAACGTCACCCGTCCAGGGCCGAGTCGGGGGCGCACCCTGGCGTCCCGGCGCCCTTGCTGGTAGGGGGCGCCGCGCCCGCTCTCCGACGTTCCGGCAGGTCAGGAGGGGCGGCGCCGGGCGGCGCCGGGGGGCCCGAAACGCCGCGGACGCACCACCCCCGTGCCCCGAACCGCCGTTCCGGCGCCCGGGAGCGCCCGTCCCACCGATGTTGGCCTCCCGGTCAACTCTCCGTACCGGAACGGGAGTTGCCGTCGGACCGCGGCCGGGCAGCGGCGGCGGAGCCGGTCCCGGTACGGCACGGTGCCCGGCCGCACCCCCGCTGAGGTGCCGAGTTAACCCCTCGGAGGGCTCCGGTCCGCCTCCCGGTCACCCTGTCCCTGTCAGATCGTCGTGATACTAATCGTGGCGGCGGCGGGCCCGGTCCTCGGCTGGACGGGCACGATGACGACAGCTCAACCGTTCCGGAAGGGTCCGGACGGCAACGGGGAGGGGTAGCGGATGACGGTGCGGATCGGCAAGGCCAAGGACGGGCGGAAGGTCCGGATCGGCAAGCGGGTCACGGGGACGGCGGCGGCCTTCGCCGCGCTGGCCGCGCTGACCGGCTCTCAGGTGACGGGCATCGGGCTCGCCCCGGCCGCGGTCGCCGACGCCGGCCCGGCGAACGGCACCGCCGACCAGGGAGCCGGCCGCTACCTGCCCGGCGGCGGCCCCTCGACGGACCTCCCCGGCACCTTCGGCGTGCCGGCCGACGGCGGCGGCACCGTCCAGCTCCCGCAGCCGCCCGGCACCCTGCCCGGCCTGCCCTCGGCCGGCCCGTTCGCGGCCACCGGCCCCGCACTGCCCGCCACCGTGCTCGCCGCCTACCGGCAGGCCGAGGCCGCGCTGGCGCAGCGCTCGCCGGGCTGCCACCTGCCGTGGCAACTGCTCGCCGCGATCGGCCAGGTCGAGTCCGGCCAGGCCAACGGCGGCCAGGTGGACGCCGCCGGCACGACCCTGACACCGATCCTCGGCCCGGCCCTGGACGGCAACGGCTTCGCCGCGATACCCGACAGCGACGGCGGCCGCTACGACGGCGACTCCCGCTGGGACCGCGCCGTCGGGCCGATGCAGTTCATCCCGTCCACCTGGGCCTCCTGGGGCGTGGACGCCAACGGCGACGGCAAGGCCGACCCGAACAACATCTTCGACGCCGCCGAGAGCGCCGGCCGCTACCTGTGCGCGGGCGGACGCGACCTCGCCGATCCGGCGCAGCTCGACCGGGCGGTGCTCAGCTACAACAACTCGGGCGAGTACCTGCGGACGGTGCGCAACTGGATGGCGCACTACGGCAGCGGCACGGTGACCACCGTCCCGAACCGTCCGGGCTCCCCGGTGCCGCCCGCCCCGCTGCCCTCGCCGTACCTCCCGGGCCTGCCCACCGGCGGTTCCGGCACGGGCACCGGCGGCACCGGCACCGGCGGCACGCCCACCACGGAGCCGCAGCCGCCCGCACCGGTCACGCCGACGCCGGACCAGTCGCCGAGCCCCCAGCCGACGACGACGCCGAGCGCCACCGCCACGCCCACGCCCGGCGGTTCGACCTCGCCGTCGGCGACGCCGACGACCACCCCGAGCGGCGGCGCCTCCCCGACGGCGACCCCGACCGGCACGCCCACCGGGACGCCCACGGGCACCCCGACCGGTACGCCCACCACCTGCCCGGACCCGACGGCCACCCCCACCGGGACGCCCACCGGCACTCCCACCCCGACGGGCTCCCCGTCCCCGACCGCCACGCCCACCGGCACCCCGACGGCGACGCCCGTCCCGGGCTGCCCGACCCCCGCCCCGACCGCGACGGACACCCCGAGCGGCGCGCCCAGCACCACCCCCAGCACCAC
>NZ_JBHVET010000737.1:0-4156 GCF_042802135.1 Kitasatospora sp. NPDC057512 | reverse complement strand
GTGGCGGTTTCGGCGTTCCGGGGCGCGCGGCCCGTCAGAGTTCGTCGAGGGGTTCGTCCAGGACGCCCTGGCGGGCGATGATGTAGCCGAGGTGGCCGCGGCTGCGGCTGCCGAGGAGTTCGCTGGCCTTCTGGATGTGGCTGGACACGGTGCGGGTGCTCATGCCGAGGCGGGAGGCGATGGCCTCGTCGGTGTAGCCGTTGACCATCAGGCGCAGCACGTTCTGCCGGGTGCGGGCGGTCAGCAGGCGGGGGCGGTGGTGGCCCTGCTGGTAGGTGACGGGCTCGGCGCGCTCCCACATCAGCTCGAAGATCTTGAGCAGGTACTCGACCAGCGGCGGGAGTTCGATGAGCATCGCCGCGGCCTGGCGGTCGGCGCCGGCCGGGATGAAGGCGGTGGAGCGGTCGCAGATGATCACCCGGTCGAAGACCTCGTTCAGGGTGCGCACCTGGGCGCCCTGGGCGGTGACCTGCTCGATGTAGGCCAGCGTCGGGCCGTGCGAGCGCACGGTGTGCTGGTAGAGGGTGCGTTGGCGCACGCCGCGGCCGGCCAGGGCGAGGTCGCGCGGGAGCGCGTCGCCCAGTTGCTCGGGGCCGCGGCCGCCGCCCGGCTGGGCGGTGAGCAGTTCCTCGGTGCAGGCGGCGACGGCCTTCTCCAGCGCGGGGTTGATCTCCTCGCCCGCCAGCAGCCGGATCGGCAACTTGGCGCGCCGCATGACGTCGCGGTAGGTGTGCTCGGCGGCGTGGAAGGAGGTGTGCAGTGCGGCGAGCCGCTCCTGGTGGGCCAGCACGGCGAGTTCGAGCGGCCGCGCCAGTCCGGTGGCGGCGATGTCGGGCGGGACGGGGACGAGCCGGTCACCGGAGCCGGGCAGCGGGCGCAGCAGACCCATCGCGAGCAGGCACTCGGGGGCTTCGCCGGTCGCCTCCCCCTCGGCCAGCGCCGTGCGGTAGAACTCGATGCCCCGGTCGCAGAGCTGGGGTGTTCCCCTTTCCGCGCAGTTGTCCTGACTTGGGCACATCTGGGCATCCTTCCGGCTTCGGCATTGCGGTTTCACGAATGCCCGTACCGGCTACCGCCAGGCATCCGAACCGGCAAGATGGAAGTGACTGCCGTTCGGAAGCCGCCCCCCGGGCTCCGACAGCCGTGAGTGTACGCCCAAAGGGCGCGGAAATCATCGGCTGACGGTAGTCGGGCGTGCACGCAAACGGGGAGCCGGGGCCGCGGTCGTGACCGCACCCGGCAGCGGTGACCGGGGGATCGCCGGCGCATCGCACCTGGCGTCCCGACGGGACGTCCGGAGCGGGCGGTCGGTGCACGGAACGGCCTACAGACGGAAGGCACCCCCAGTTGCGAGCTGATTCCGACCCGGCGGCACCGCCCGCCGCCCTCGCCGGCCTGGTGGACCAGCGCCTGGTGCGGCAGTTGGCGGAGGCCGCCGCCGCGCAGGTCGGCTCCGGCGCCGTCCGGCTGCTGGGCGACGGCGGGATTCTCCAGGCCTTCGCCAAGCAGCTGATCGAGGGCGCCCTGGAGCTCGAACTCCAGGAGCACCTGCGCGGATCCGGCAACGGTTCCGGCTCCGGCAACGGCTCCGGCCCCGGCGGCAACGGCCGCAACGGCACCCGGGCCAGACGGCTGCTCACCGAGATCGGCCCGGTCGAGGTGCGGGTGCCCCGGGACCGCGAGGGCAGCTTCACCCCCAAGGCCGTCCTCCCCCGCGCCCGGCGCCTGCCCGGGCTCGACCGGCTGGTGATCTCGCTGACCGCGCGCGGCCTCAGTTCGGGCGAGCTGGTGGCGCACCTGGCCGAGGTGTACGGCGTGGAGCTGAGCCGGGAGACCGTCTCGGCCATCACCGACCAGGTGCTGGACGAGCTCGCCGAGCGGCGCGGGCGGCGGCTCGACCCGGTCTACCCGGTGGTCTTCGTCGACTCGGTGCGCAGCGGCCGCTCGGGCGGGCCGCTGGTGCACCTGGCGCTCGGGGTCTCCACCGAGGGCCGGCGCGAGGTGCTGGGCCTGTGGCCGGCCGCGGACGGGGAGCAGTGGCCGCAGGTGCTGGCCGGGCTCGCCGAGCGCGGGGTGCGGGAGGTCTGGGTGCTGGTGGGCGGCACCGGTGCGGTGCTGGCGGAGGCGGCGGCCGAGCGGTGGCCTCGTACGGTGGTGCACGGTTCGGTGGCGCACCTGTTGCACGCGGCGCTGCGGCACGCGCCCGGCGAGGACTGGGGGGCGCTCTCCCGGGCGCTGCGCGAGACCTGTACGGCGCCGACCGAGGCGGCGGCGCTGGAGCGGCTGGCGCAGGCCGAGCGGGAGTGGGGGCCGAGCCACCGCGAGGTGTTCCGGGTGTGGCGGTCGGCCTGGCCGCTGCTGGCCCCCGGTTTCCGCTTCGGCCCGGAGGCGCGGCGGCTGCTGACGGGCGGGGGCGCGCTGGAGCGGCTGCACGCCCGGCTGCGCCGGATCGAGCAGTCCGCCGGGCGGGTGCAGGACGAACGGGCGGCGCTCAAGCGCGCCTACCTGGCGACGCTCGCCCTGGAGTCGCCGACCGGGACGGGCCGGCCGTGGGTCGAGGACTGGCCCGCCGTCCGGGAGGAGTTGCGCCGGGGCTCGCTGCGGCGGGCCGGAGTGCCCGCTTCCGCCCAGCGGTGTCCCCCGCGATGTCCCACGCGCCCGCGGAGTTCCCACCACTGATCTGACAGACCCAGGTGCGACTTGGATCATGTCTGTCTGTTTTTGGCACGATCTGACCGGGCTTCCGGTTCCCGCATTGCGTGTTCACGATCACAGTCAGAGCTTCCAAGCACGTTTGGGCCTTCGGCAGGATGCATTTCAGAGCGAAGAGGGCAGACCGCCCTCCTCAGGAAGAGGAATTCGCGATGCCAAGCCTTGCCGTCCGCGTCCACAAGATGCTCGGGATGCTCGCCGTCCTGCTGGCCGCCGTGGTGGGCCTCCAACTCCACGCCCAACCGCACCTGTCCACGGTCTCCGTCACCGCCCACGACGCCCCCAGCGAGGACTCCGGCTGGGGTCCGTGAGCCGCGGCTCCGTTTGATCACATCCGGTCACTTCCGACCACCCTGCTCCTCCCCTTCTCGCACTGCTCTGCACGGCTACGAACCAGATCTGCACAGCTACGAACAGAGAGGAACCGACGATGGCGAACCCGTTCGAGGATGCCGAGGCCAGCTACCTCGTCCTGACGAACGACGAGGGCCAGCACTCGCTGTGGCCGGCCTTCAGCCCGGTGCCCGCCGGTTGGCAGCAGGTTTTCGGTGCCGCCGGACGGCAGGACTGCCTCGACTACGTCGAGCAGAACTGGCAGGACCTGCGGCCGAAGAGCCTCATCGCGCACCTGTCCGAGCACTGACCCCGGGCACCGCCCACCGACCGACGGACCGCTGAGCACCGCGCGGCCTCCGGACGGGGATCCACGCCGAGCGGCCGCTCACCCGGCCGTGACACCTCGGCAGCGCACCACCCGGCAGTGCACCACCTGACGGGGCACCACCCGGCAGGGCACCACCTGACAGCGCACCACCTGACAGCGCACCACCTCGGCACCGCACCCGGGGCAGCCCGCCGCTCACCCGGCACCGCCCCGCACCCGAGCCGCCCCTCACCAGGCCGCTCGCCCGGTCGTCGGCGCACCGCACCGCCGGAGCCCGCCGGCACCGTCACACCACCGCAGCACCCCGCCACCGCCGCGCGGCCGCACCGTCACGCCGCCGGCGCGGTCCCGTGTCCGACGTCTACGCGCGTGCATCGAACAGCACCGGCGCGCCACCACCCTCCGCACCGCCGCACCGCACCCGTGCGCCGCACGGACGTCACACGAAGCACACCGCAGCACCGCAAGACGACCGCAACATCGCTCCGCCGACCCCCCGGGCCGACCGCCCCGGGGTCAACCCAGCTCGCCGCTCCCGCCACCGCGGGGGCCAGCCGCACGAGGGAGAGAGTCACATGTCCGGGGTCCAGCAGACGCACAGATCCGAGCAGCGGCCGGAAGCGGCCGAGGTCCTGTGCCGACTGTTCGCGGAGGTGCTCGGCCGGGAGTCGGTCGACCCCGCGGCGGGCTTCTACGACCTGGGCGGCGACCGGCCCGCCGCCGAGCGGCTGCTGGCCCGCGTGCACGACGAGTTCGGCGTCCGCCTGGAACCGTCCGTCC
>NZ_JBHVET010000736.1:0-4157 GCF_042802135.1 Kitasatospora sp. NPDC057512 | reverse complement strand
GGAGGAGGCGGGCGGGGCCACCGGTGATTGTCGGAGGGGGGTCGTACACTCGCGCGCGGCAAGGGAGTTCCGGGAAACCGGAGTTGACCGGCGTACGAGGGGGACTGTTCCATGGCGACGTACGTGCTGATCCACGGCGCGGCTGCCGATTCCTGGTGCTGGGAGCTGTTGGCGGCCGAGCTGCGCGGGCGGGGCCACGAGGTGGTCGCGCCGGACCTGCCGTGCGAGGACGATGCGGCCGGGCTGGCCGAGTACGCGGACGCGGTGGTGGCGGCGGTGGTGGCGGCGGCTTCTGAACGGCCGACCGGCGACCGGGCGGGCCGGCTCGTGGTCGTCGCGCACTCCTTCGGCGGCTTCACCGGCCCGCTGGTGTGCGCGCGGCTGCCGGTGGACCTGCTGGTCATGCTCCAGGCCCAGGTGCCGGCGCCGGGCGAGACGCCGGGCGCGTGGTGGGAGAACACCGGCTACGCGGAGGCCCGCCGCGAATCCGACCGCGGCAGGGGCGTGGTGGAGGGCGCGGAGGAGGACGAGCGCGCCCTGTTCCTGCACGACACCCCGGCCGCCCTGGCCGAGGAGCTCCTCACGGAGCACGAGCGACGCCAGTCGGCCACGCCGTTCGGGACACCGTGGCCCCTGGAGGCCTGGCCGCAGGTGCCGACCAGGTTCCTGCTGGCCACCGGCGACCGGTTCTTCCCGCCCGCGTTCCTGCGGCGGCACGTCCAGGACCGGCTCGGCATCCGGCCGGACGAGATGCCGGGCGACCACCTCCCGATGCTCGGCCATCCGGAAGAGCTGGCCGAGCGGCTGGAGGCGTACCTGACGACGCTGTAGCCGGGCCGCACCGCACGGGAGGTCGCGTCAGTCGGGGTTCTGTACGACCGTGATGGACTGGAGCTGGGCCGGCGTCAGTTGGGCCTCGGCCAGGCCGCGCCTGGTGAAGCGCGCGCGGGAGAGGTCGGCGCCGGCGAAGGAGCAGCCGCTCAGCACCGCGCCCGTGAGGTCCGCGCTGGCGAGCTTGGCGTGGTCGAAGTGGCAGTTCGTCAGGACGGCCCACTTGAAGCTGGTCTCGCTCAGGTCGGCGTGGCGGAAGTCGGCGCCCGAGGCCTTGCACCCCCGCAGCCTGGCCTGGTGGGCCGAGGCGCCCACCAGATCCGTCCCCGTGAGGACGGCGCCGGACAGGTTCGCGTCCGGGATCCTGGTGTCCACCATGGTCGTGCCGGAGAGATCGCACCGGGTGAGGTCGGCCGAGGTGAGATCGGCGGAGTCCAGGTCGACACCGGTGAGGGTCGCCTCCACGAGCCGGGCGTCTCCCAGTTGCGCGTACTCCAGGGAACTGCCCGACAGCAGGCTCGAACCCAGGTTGGCCTGCCACAGCCGGGCCCCGTCCCAGACCAGGTTCCGGAGATCGAGCCGCGAGAGGTTGAAACGGCCGCCGGAATACCGCTCGGGCAGACGGCCCAGGATCAGCACCGCCACCTGGACGTCCTCGGCCGGATCCGGCTCCGGACCGGAGGAATCCCCGAGTGGGCGGGCCTCCCGGAGGAAGTCGCCCAGCATCGACGGCCACGATGGCTCGGTGGCCTCCTGGTCCTGCGGCGGGGTGCGCCAGGCGAGCCGTTCCAGGCGGTAGAGGGCGGCGATGCGGCGCTCCGGATCGGTGGACCGGAGCTCCTCCCGTAGCGCCGCATCCGTCGTGCCCGCCCTGGGGGGTGGCGCCGGCACGTCCCGTTCCGCGTCGTCGGCGGCCAGCCAGAGCCGGTGGAAGCGTTCGACCTCGTCCTCCGGGTCCGGCTTCTGCCGCCCGACGGCGGTGCCGGCCAGGTACCGCACCATGGACTCCACCCGCGCCCAGGCGGGTACGGCCACGCCGTGCAGTAGTTGGCTCGCGGTGTCGTGGCTCACCGTCGTCGGCAGTTCGTCGCGATGCTTGATGCCGAGGGAGATCTCGCGGAGGCTGGGCTTGCCCGCGCCCCGGTACAGCCCGTGCAGGGCTTCGACCAGGTCCCTGCGTGGCCCGGGCGGGAGCTTCTCGCTGGTCGGAACGACGATTCCCGCCACAGGCCGCGCTACCCCTTCGATGGACTGTCAGATTTCGTCCGTAACTGTCAGTCCATCATGAAGTGGTGGGGCGGTTCTGTCAGTTGAAAGCGGATTCCCGGCGCCAGGCCTCCGGTTTCATCCGGTCTCATCGACCGGGCGCGGTGCCGCCTCCGTCCGCCTCCAGGGTTGATCCAGGCCGTGGGGCACGGTCGCCCCCTGGAGAGGAGAAGCGCGATGTTCGAGCACGGTCGGACCGGTGTGGCGGGACGGAGTGGCAAGGTGGCCGGCCGGCGCCGAAGGTGGCGGGTCGTCCGGCGCACCGTCGCCCTGCACTTCGTCCGGGGCATGGCCACGGCGGCGGGCGGTGCCACCGTGACCGGCCTGCTCGCCTGGCTGGTCGCCCGGCGCGGCTAGGCGGGGGCGATAGCGTGGTCGGGGCCTCGGGCGAATGGTCATGCTCCTCGGCGAGGAGTACGCCCGGGCTCAGGGCGCTCATACTCCGGGTCTCAACGTCTTCGGGTTCAACCCAGGTGCGCGTGGCCTTGACGAATCGCCCGGTTACGGACGACCTCGGTGAAGATGCGCAAGGAACTCGACTGGGCCTCGGGCGACGTTTGCCCTGCCGACGACGGCGCGTAGGCGCCGGTCGTCGGCGTGACGGTTCCGCCGGATGAGGCGGTGGCGGATCATTCTGCCCTGCTCTTTGTGGCCGGCGCGGCCGGTGCTCTCGAGAAGGAAGTAGCGCAGGGCGGTGGACCGGGCCTCGATGCGGACGAACGGCACCCTGCGCGCCGGTGATCGGCCGGCGGCGGCTACTCCGTGCCGAGCTTCTTCTCCAGCTCGTCGAGGTTCGCGTGGACCTTCCTGATGTCGGCCTCCCGCTGTTCGACCTCCTTCGCGGCCAGGGCCTTCACCGATTCCTGCTGTGGTGCGGGGCTCTCCTGCTGCGCGGTGCCTTCTTCTTCGAGCTGCTGGTCCTGGTCGTCTGACGCCATGCTCTGGGCCTCCTGGCTCGGTCCGGTGGACGTGGGTGGTGCAGTCGCGGCCCGGCTCCGGTGCCGGGGCGGCGTCTGCCGCTCGCGGGCGTCCTGGTGGCGCTGGGCCGTCGATGAGGTCAGCCTGCCATCCGAAGGATCAAGAGGGGGATGACATGCACAAGGTCATGACGATTCGCCACAACCGGCCCGAGAAGTCGGCGGGGCCGATTTCCTGCGCGGGCGGGGTGATCGGGGGTCAGGTACGGGTGGCCGCCGGGGCGCGGCAGCCGTGCCGGGGATGTCACCCGATGCGGTGAATTGTGTGCAAACCCCGATGGCACCTAGAGTCCAAGGACTGGTGTTCGTGCGCCGGCGGCGGGTGGGGCTGCCTGCCTCTGACGTGCCGCTAGCCGGGCGCGGCGAAGCCAATCCCCTTATCCGAAAGGAATATCCATGGGCGACACGCTGTACGTGGGCGATGAACTCGGTCTCGGTCAGTCCCTGACCGGCGGTGCCTACACGCTGACCCTTCAGCGGGACGGGAACCTGGTGATCTCCGAGCCGGGCGCGGTCGTGTGGGCGACCGAGACCCAGAACCAGGGCGTCGAGCGGGCCGTGCTCCAGGAGGACGGCAACTTCGTGCTCTACAAGGGCGACGGTGCGGCCTGGTCCACCGGGACCGACGGCCAGGACGTCGACCGGCTGGTCGTGCAGGCCGACCGCAACGTGGTGCTGTACGGCCGGGACGGCGGGGCGCGGTGGGCGTCGGACACCAACACCGATTTCCCCCTCGCCGCTGAGGCCCCGGCCCCGGCTCCGGCTCCGGAGGCGGAGGTGGAAGCGGCCCCGATCCAGGAAGCCCCCGTGGTGCAGACCTACACCGTCGAGCCCGGGGACTCCCTGTGGGCCGTGGCCGAGCGCTTCTACGGTGACGGCAGCCGCTACCTGGAGATCGCCCAGGCCAACGGCATCGAGGACCCGGACCTGGTGAACGTCGGTCAGGTGCTGACGATTCCGTAGCCGTGCGGTCCGGGCGCCCGCGTCCGGGCGCCTCGCCCTGATCATCGGACCGTCGGTCCGGTGTGCCGGTGACCGGCTCGTGGGAAGTCGGCCCCGCCGACTTCCCACGCAGGGTTCAGG
>NZ_JBHVET010000735.1:0-4172 GCF_042802135.1 Kitasatospora sp. NPDC057512 | reverse complement strand
GCAGTGAGCTGTTCATGCGGACCACGACAGCACGCCGCCGGGCCCCCGGCGACCACAGGACGCCCGCCCGGGTGGCCGTCGTCCCCTGCTACTCCCGCGCCAGCGCCCCGATGGCCGCGAGCAGCAGTGCCGAGCCCACCAGCAGGCCCGCCGTCAGCGGCTCGCCGAGGCAGAGCACGCCGATCACCGCCGCGGTCGCGGGCTCCAGCAGGACCAGCACCGCGGCCGTCGTGCTGGGCACGGTGGTCAGGCCGGTGAAGTACCAGCGGTAGGCGAACAGGGTGGGCACGGTGCCGAGGAAGAGCAGTGCCACCGCGGTCACCAGCGGGTCCCCGTCCACCGGCAGGACGTCCTGGCCGCCCTGGACGGCGACGAGCGGAAGCAGGCAGAGCAGGCCGGTGGTGAAGGCGCCGGTGCCGGCCCGGGCCGAGCCGCCGCCCCGGGCCCAGAGGGTGAGGCCGCTCTGGCCGGCGCCCGCGAGGACGGCCAGCGCGACGCCGAGGGCCGGGCGCGGGCCCGCCGCCGGGGCGGCCACCAGCAGGGCGAGGCCGGCCAGGGCCAGGGCGGCCGCGGCCGCCGTTCGACGGGTCAGGCGTTCGCCGAGCAGCAGGTGGGCGCCGAGGCTGGTGAACACCGGGCCGGCGCCGATGGTGATCAGGGTGCCCAGCCCGAGGCCCGCGTACCGCACCGAGCCGAAGTAGGCGCACTGGCTGACCGCCAGACCGAGCCCGGTCAGCGCGGCGGCGCGCCACCCGGCGGCGCCCCGCTCGCCGCG
Source organism: Kitasatospora sp. NPDC057512 (assembly GCF_042802135.1). Classification (NCBI taxonomy): domain Bacteria; kingdom Bacillati; phylum Actinomycetota; class Actinomycetes; order Kitasatosporales; family Streptomycetaceae; genus Kitasatospora; species Kitasatospora sp. NPDC057512. The sequence goes on along the minus strand of NZ_JBHVET010000735.1, from coordinate 3,397 downwards.
CGGCGAGCGGCCCGACAGCAGGGCCAGGCAGAGCGCGGCGACGCCGAAGCGCCAGCAGGAGACGCCCGCCGGGCCGAGCCCGCTGGTGCGCATCAGCAGTGCGGAGACGGCCCCGCCCACGCCCCAGGCGACGGCGGCGGCGGAGATGGACAGGAGGCCGCGCCGGAAGGGCACGGCGGTGTACGAGGTCATGCGTCGGTGCTCCACGATGAGTTGCCGGTTCAGGTCCGCTGGGTACGCGGGCGGCAGTCATCGCCCCGGCTGCGGGCAGGTCCCGTCGGGCCGGAGGAGGTGGAGTGGGCCGCCCGCTAGCGGGTCGGCGGGGCGAGGGTCACGAAACGCACGGGGCCAGCCTACGCGCGGTCCGGTCCCGGTGTTCGTGATCTTTCCTCCGCCCACGCACGGGACGTACGGTCGTCCTGGCCGGGACTCCCGGTGGCACGCCCCCCTCGACGAAGGAGCGGAACACGATGGACCAGCTGACGTACGACGAGGTCGAGGCCGCCGGGAAGCGGATCGCCGGGCGGGTGCGCCCGGTGGCGGTGGCACCGGGGGACGACGGCGGACGGACCTGGCTGGCCCTGGAGTTCCTCCAGCACACCGGCAGCTTCAAGGCGCGCGGCGCGCAGAACTTCCTGCTCGCGCACGCCGAGGCGGGCACTCTCCCGGACGCCGGGGTGACCATCGCCTCGGGCGGCAACGCCGGGCTCGCCTGCGCCTGGGCGGCCCGCGAACTCGGCGTCCGGGCAACGGTGTTCCTGCCCGAGACGGCCTCCCCGGTGAAGCTGGCGCGGCTGCGCTCGTACGGCGCCGAGGTGCGGCTGGTGGGCCGGGAGTACGCGGAGGCGCTGGCCGCCTGCGAGGAGTTCGCGGCCGGAAGCGGGGCGCTGTCCTCGCACGCGTACGACCATCCGCTGATCGCCGCCGGCGCCGGGACGGTCCTGTCGGAGCTGCGCGCCGGGGTGCCCGGGCTGGACACGGTGGTGGTGTCGGTCGGCGGCGGCGGGCTGTTCGCCGGGGTGGCGGTGGCGGCCCGGGAGCACGGCATCCGGGTGCTCGCCGTGGAGCCGACGGGCAGCCGCGCGCTGAACGCCGCCCTGGCGGCGGGCCGCCCGGTGGACGTCCCGGTGGACTCCGTCGCCCAGGACGCGCTCGGGGCCCGCCGCGCCACCGCCCTCGCCGTGGACGCCGCCGCGCACGAGGGCGTCCGTTCGGTGCTGGTCGACGACGAGGCCATCGTGCGCGCCCGCCGGCAGCTCTGGGAGGACCGCCGGATCGCCGTCGAGTACGCGGCCGCCACCGCGCTCGCCGCCGTCGACCGGGCCGAGGGCGAGCGCGTCGCCGTCCTGCTCTGCGGCGCCAACACCGACCCGTCCGATCTGGTGGACTAGCACCGCTCCGCTATACGGAGCCCACTATTCCCTTCATCGGGAATTGCCTCTATCATGCGACCCCACACGGCGCGGCCCGAATGCCGGGCGGATCGATCGAATACGTAATATGCCGGACGCCATAACGCCCCCTACCTGCAAGGACGTCCAGAAAAGAATGTAAACATTCAGTAATGAAATCTGTGCAGAGGGGGCTGAAAAGTCCTAGTGTGTGGCAACTCTCATCGCTCCGCCCACCCCGGAGCCCCCACACACAGAGAGATCGTTCATGGCTTCCCTCAACCAGATCTCGCCGCCCGACCAGGGCACCGGTTCCGAAACCGGCACCGCCCAGCGGTCACTGCGCCGCCACGTCGGCCTCGTCGGCCTCATGTGGGCCTCGGTCGGCTCGATCATCGGCTCCGGCTGGCTGTTCGGCGCGAAGGAGGGCGTCGTGGCGGCCGGCCCGGCCGCCGTCGTCTCCTGGGGCATCGGCACGGTCGCGATCGTGCTGCTCGCGCTCGTGCACGCCGAGCTCGGCAGCATGTTCCCGGTCTCGGGCGGTACCGCGCGGTACCCGCACTACGCCTTCGGCGGCCTCGCCGGGATGTCCTTCGGCTGGTTCTCCTGGCTCCAGGCGGCCACCGTCGCGCCGATCGAGGTCGAGGCGATGATCGGCTACGCCCGGCACTGGCCCTGGGCGGGCGGCCTGCTCAACGACAACAACACCCTCACCGCCAGCGGCTTCGCCGTCGCCACCGTGCTCATGGCGGTGTTCGTCGCGGTGAACTTCCTGGGGGTGCGCGTCCTGGCCCGCACCAACAACGTCGCCACCTGGCTGAAGATCTTCGTCCCGCTGTTCACGATCTTCGTGCTCGCCGTGACCAACTTCCACGGCTCCAACTTCACCTCGCACGGCTTCGCCCCGTTCGGCGCCCAGGGCGTGCTCGCGGCGATCAGCACCAGCGGCATCATCTTCGCCCTGCTCGGCTTCGAGCAGGCCATCCAGCTGGCCGGCGAGAGCCGCAACCCCAAGCGCGACATCCCGCGCGCCGTCCTCGGCTCGGTCGCCATCGGCGCCGTGGTCTACACCCTGCTCCAGGTCGTCTTCATCGGCGCGCTGCCGGTCAGCGCCTTCGCCAACGGCTGGGACAAGCTCGACTTCCCCGGCATCGACGGCCCCTTCGCGGGCCTCGCCACCACCGTCGGCCTCGGCTGGCTGGCCTGGGTGCTGTACGCCGACGCCGTGATCTCCCCCGGCGGCAGCGGGCTGATCTACACCACCTCGACCTCGCGCATCTCCTACGGCCTGAGCCGCAACGGCTACGCCCCGCAGCGGTTCGAGGAGCTGGACAAGAACGGCGTGCCGTGGTTCGGCCTGGTCATCGCCTTCGTCACCGGCGTGATCTGCTTCCTGCCGTTCCCGAGCTGGCAGGAGCTGGTCGGCTTCATCACCTCCGCCAGCGTGCTGATGTACGCCGGCGCCCCGCTGGCCTTCGGCGCGATGCGCCGGCGCCTGCCCGACCGCGAGCGCCCCTACCGGCTGCCGGCGGGCGGCGTGATCTCCCCGGCCGCGTTCGTGGTCTCCAGCCTGATCATCTACTGGTCCGGCTGGCACACCCTCTCCCGCCTGGGCATCGCGATCGTGCTCGGCTACGTCCTGCTCGGCAGCTACGCCGCCTACGCGATCAGGAAGGGCCTGCCGAACGCGCCGCGGCTGAGCTGGAAGGCCGCCCAGTGGCTGCCGCCCTACCTGGTCGGCCTCGGCCTGATCTCCTGGCTGGGCGGCTTCGGCGACGGCATCGGCTGGATCCCGCTGTGGACCGACATGGCCCTGGTGTCGGTGTTCTCCGTGGGCATCTACTACTGGGCGATCCGGGTGGCGCTGCCGGCCGAGGAGATCGAGCAGGAGGTCGCCGACGTCGAGGTGGTCGACGAGGGCGGCCACTGACCGCCGACGACCGACAGGAAGGGCCCGCCGGCCGTGCGACCGGCGGGCCCTTCCGCGTCCGTCAGAGGCTCAGCAC
>NZ_JBHVET010000734.1:0-4175 GCF_042802135.1 Kitasatospora sp. NPDC057512 | reverse complement strand
GGCACCCCCCGACGCCACATCGGGCTCACTCAGGGAAGTCCCCGGTATGGATCGCGGCGATGAAGGAGTCCCAGGCGGCGGACGGGAAGACGAGCACCGGGCCGTGAGGGTCCTTGGAGTCACGCACCGGGACGGCGTCGGGGAGGAAACCAAGGGCCGCCTCGATGCACTCGGCCCCGTCGTTCCCGCTGTAGCTGCTCCTGCGCCAAGCGGCCCTCGTGAGATCGACGTTCAGCAAAGCGGTACTCCTCCATCGCGTCGGCGATCAGGGCTCGGGTATCTCCCGGCGAGAGTACACCGGTACGCACCATGTCGAAGTCGCGCCTGGACCCCTCTACAACCGACGGGGCGTCGCTGAAGTGTCCTCGATACAGGCTCTCCGAATACACCCACTCCTTCCCATCTGGCATCAGCATCAGGATCATCGAGGTGGCTGGCGCAGCCGGCAGGGGAGATCCAAACGGCGCTACCTCAATCACGATGTTCGACTCCTCAGTGACCGCGATCAGGTGTTCCATCTGCCGCCGCATCACCCCCGGGCCTCCAACAACCGTACGGATGGCACTCTCGTCGAGCACCACCATGAGCGTTGGCCCATCAGCAGCCAAGAAACGGCCCTGTCGATTCAATCGGGCCTCGACTCGCTCGGCGAACAGTTTCGGGTTGTTGCGCGCGTTTCCAGTGCTGATCATCGCGCGAACGTACTCTTCGCACTGCAAGAGGTCGTTGATCCGGTTGAACTGAAGCACCCGAATCGCCAGCGCCTCGTCCTCCAGTTCCCTGAACTTCTCGAACCAGTCCGGGGTTTCGATGTCCGCCTGCCAGTCCACCCGCTCCCACAACCGGACCAGCAGGCCCCCCATGGCCAGGATCTCGTCAGCCCTCTCGACGGTGTCCCGATCCATCGGCCTTCTACCGCCCTCGAACCGGGTGATCACCGTACGGTCGAGGTGCAGCAGCCTGCCCAGCTGCTGCTGTGTATAGCCGGCTCGCTCACGTGCGTAGCGGAGCGCTTCGCCGAACATCTCCGCCGGGTTCGCCGTCGGCTCGAGCCCAAGGCGCCGATGTGCCATGTGTTTCCCCCTCAGGTGTTCCAGATCTCCACACAGTGTTTTGGTCGCAACCGTAACTCCGGCACCCCCATCATTGATGCCGGAACGCAATCTATTGCATGCGTAGCGTTACATCGCGCGCCCCCCTTCACGCCCCCTCCGCCCCCCTGAGGTGCTCCCCCATGCTCTCGTCCCGCCGGCCCCGCGCGTTCGTCGCGCACCTCGACTCCTGCATCGAGTCCACGCCCCTGGCCCGCTACTTGCTCCGCGCGTACCTCTCCGGCCTGCCCTCCGGCGACCGCTACTCGGACACCGCTGAACTCCTCCTCGGCGAACTCTTCGCCAACGCCGTCCAGCACTCCGACGCCCCCGACGACCGCCACATCGAGATCCGCTTCGCCCTGATCAACTCCCGCCTGCGGCTGGAGGTCCACGACGCCGGCAGCGGCCGTCCGTCCCTCCACGCCCCCACCCCCTCCGACGAGCACGGGCGCGGCCTGTTCCTCGTCAACGAGCTCGCCGAACGCTGGGGCTGCACCTCCCGCCCCGACGGCATCGGCAAGTTCGTCTGGGTCACCGTCGCCCCGGCCCCCGTCCCCGCCCTCGTCACCGCCTGAAAGACCGAAGCCCCCTCATGCACCTCACGACCCTGGCCCGGCACGCCCTCTCCCGTGGCCGCACCCCCGCCGACACCTATGCCCTCCTCGCCCGCCGCACCCGCGAGCCCCTCCCCTCCGCCCGCGCCGTCTGCCTCGCCCTCACCATCCCCCTCGCCGAGACCACCCGCCGTCTCAACGACTGCTATGACGCCCTCCTCGCCGACCACCACCCCGGCGACGAGACCGACACCGGCGAACTCCTCGAAGCCCTCGGCGTCTTCGACATCCCCAAGTCGCTCACCGACACCGAACTCGCCGTCGTCGACCAGCTCCTCGCCGCCGTCGACGCCCACGGCAGCCTGCGCCCCGGCCACCACCACGGCCTCCAGCGGTGGTTCACCACCGGCAACCTCACCACCGCCTACCTCTCCCTCACCACCACCCGCCCCATGCCCCGCACCGGTGACCCCGCCCGCTACTGGACCGCCCTCACCACCGCCGGCGAACTCCTCACCACCACCCATCACTCCGAGACCCGCATCAAGTACGCCCTCGCCCACTGCCGCTCCCAGGCCACCCGGACCTGGCTGTCCTGACCGCGTGGGTTCGCCGGGTCGATGGTCGTGACGGTTGGATGTGCGGTGACGCCCGTTGGACCGCCGGAGGCGCGGTGGCTGAGCCTGTCCGTGTCAGTGGCATCGCGACGCCGACGCCCGACATCCCGCCCGACATCCCGCCCGCCGCCCCGCCCGCCATCCCGGCTCAGGAGGTGAAGGGCTCGATCTCCCCCGCGAAGACGATGATCTGGTCGATGAGGCTCCGCCGCAGGTGGACGACGTCCGTTCCCGCCAGGCTGGGGCCTCCGTCCGGCGTGGTGAAGACCCACTGGTACCGGGCCCACTCGTCGGGCATGTCCACCTCCGAGCAGCGCGCCATCGTGCCCGTCCCCGCCGGGTGGCGCCGGATGTCCAGTACGAACCGCTCGACCGCCGCGATTCCCTCGCTGCGGCCCAACGGCCCCCAGAAGACCACGTCCGAGGTCAGGGCCTGGGAGAGCAGGGCAGTCACATAGCTGTCGTCCGAGGCGTTGAACGCGGAGATGAACGTGTCGATCGCGGAGCGTGCCGTCTCTTCCTGCATACCCCAGTAATACCAGCCGCTACGCGTACGCTCCTCCCCCGAGCCGCCTTCCGATCACGGTGGACCGTCCCGGTCACAGCACCGGCGCCCCGGTTGCGACATCTCGATCGGCGTCAGTCGCGGCTGTGCCCGGTTGCCTCCGCCCGCTCCCGGGCCGCCATCACGTCCTCGCCGTGTTCGAAGGCCCAGGCGCCGAACGCCTCGATCGGTTCCAGGAGTGTCCGCCCCAACCCCGTGAGGGTGTACTCCACACGCGGTGGCGACCCGGTGTACGGGCGGCGCTCGACCAACCCGTCGGCCTGGAGCCGACGCAGCGTCTCCGTGAGGACCTTGGGGCTGATCCCGCCGATCCGCCCGCGCAGTTCACCGGGCCGCGAGGGCCCCTCGCGCAGCGCCCACACCACGACGGCGTTCCAGGTGTTGGCGAGCAGATCGAAGGCGAGCCGGGCGCGGCAGTCGGCGAGGAAGCCGTGGTCAGGGGTCACTTACCAGATGGTGCCCCAGGACTTTCCTACTGTCTCCCCGTTCCCACTGGCAGGTCGTCACAAGGAGGTTGGTCGTCATGAGGATCGGGATCATCGGTACCGGGACGATGGCGCGGGTGCTGGGTACACGGTGGGCGGGGGCCGGCCACGACGTGCTGGTGGGCGGGCGGGACACCGGCCGCGCCGCCGCCCTCGCCGAGGGGGTCGGCGGGCGGGCGGGAACTCCGCGGGACGCGGTCGAGCACGGCCGGGACGCGGTGCTGCTGGCCGTGCCGTACTCGGCGGCGATCAGCGTGGCCTCCGGCCTGGCCGACGCCGTACGGGGAAGGACGCTGGTCGACTGCACCAACCCGGTCGCGCCGGGTTTCGTCCTGGAGACCTGTGGCGGGCCCTCGGCTGCCGAGCGCATCGCGGCCGCGGCACCCGGCGCGTCCGTGGTCAAGGCGTTCAACCTCTGCCACGAGAGCGTGTGGCGCAGGACCCCGCCCGTCTTCGACGGACGCCCCCTCCTGGTGCCGCTCTGCGGCGACGACGCGCCGGCGCTCGACACCGTGCGGCTCCTCGTCCGCGACCTCGGCTGCGTGCCGGTCAGCGGAGGCGGGCTCGACCGGGCAGGCCTCCTGGAGGCGACGGCGGCGTTCCTGATCGGCCTGTGGGTGGGCGAGGGCGCGGACGCCCAGGCGATCGCGCCGCCGCTGGAGTACGCGGGCGTCGATCTCCCCTGATCCGCGATCGCTCCCCACCACCCGCCCCGCACGGGAAGTCGGACCCGCCGACTTCTCACGCGGCCGCCTGGTGCGGGGACCCGCTCTGCCGTTCCCTCCCGCGCGTACTGGTCGCGGCTGCGATCACCGCGTCCATGGAGGTGGCGGAAGGCCGGCGGCCCGGACGGCCGGCGC
>NZ_JBHVET010000733.1:0-4180 GCF_042802135.1 Kitasatospora sp. NPDC057512 | reverse complement strand
TCCGGGGCCCTCACCTGGTACGTCCCGCCCGTGCGGATCAGCTCCCGACGAAGGCCGCCAGCAGCAGCCAGACCACCGGGGCGGTCGGCAGGAGCGAGTCCAGCCGGTCCATGATGCCGCCGTGGCCGGGCAGCAGCGTGCCCATGTCCTTGATCCCGAGGTCGCGCTTGATCATCGACTCGCCCAGGTCGCCCAGGGTCGCGGTGACCGCCGCACAGCCGCCCAGGATCAGGCCCTGCCACCAGCTGCCGCCGTCGATGATCAGCTGCATCAGCAGCGCGCCCGCCAGCATCGACAGGCCGATGCCGCCGGCCAGGCCCTCGCGGGTCTTGCCCGGGCTGATCGTCGGGGCCAGCTTGGTCTTCCCGAACTTGTAGCCCACCGCGTAGGCGCCGGTGTCGCTGCAGATCGTCACGATCAGGAAGAGCACGATCCGCTGGGGGCCGTCGTCGGCCGCCAGCATCATCGCCACGAAGGTGGCCAGGAACGGCACGTAGAAGGCCGTGAACACGCCTGCCGTTATGTCCCGCAGGTAGTCCTCCGGCGGCTCGGCCATCCGCCAGACCATCACCGCCAGCCCGGTCAGCGCGAGCGAGGCGGCGGCCCACTGGATGCCGGACCAGTAGCCGGTGGCGACCATCGCGATGCCGCCCACGACCAGCGGGACCAGCGGCGCCTTGATCTGCTTGCGCTCGGCGAGCCGGCTGGTCAGCTCCCAGACGCCGACCGCGACCGCGGCCATCACGACGACCAGGAACAGCGCCTTCACCACGAACAGCGAGGCGATGATCACCGCACCGAGGCCGACACCCACGCCTATGGCGGCCTGGAGATTACGGCCACCGCGCTGCTTGCGCGGCTGCGGCTGCGGGGCGGGCTGGGCGGCCACGGGTGTCTCCTGCCCTGGGAGGGACGACGGCACGAAGCGGGGCTGCCCGGCCGCCAGGTGGTTCGCCGGCGGCGCGGGATGCACCGGTGCCCCCGGGTGCGGCGGGATGCCGTGACCGGGGGCGGGAGCGGGAGTGGCGTCGTCGGATATCGCGCGCAGCACGACCGTCTCCGTGACGCCCGGCGGCGCCGGCTCGGGCTGTTCGTCCCGGAACAGCGGGCCGCTCAGCCGACCGGCCCCCCGGGCCTGCCCCTCGGCGGGGTCGGCCGGGCCGCCGGCGGCGGGACGCCCGTGGGCCGCGGGCCGGCCGCGGGCGGCCGACCGACCGGGGTCGGGCGTGCCCGGCGGCGGGCCGGGCTCGGCCGGTACGGGAGGCATGACCTGAGTCTCCTCCGCGTCGCCGCCCCAGTACACCGGAGGCTGCTGCGGCTGATCCGAACGGAGGCCCGGCGCTCCCGGGGGGACGCCCGGCGTGCCCGGGGGCACGGCGTGGCCGCCCGGGTGGCCGGGATGTCCCTGGGCCGGCGCCGCCGGCCGCGCGCCGTACCCCGGCGCCGGGTGGGCCGGGACAGGGGCGGCCTGCGGGTGCGGCGCCGGGCGGTAGGGCTGGAACTGCTGGTCGGACGGGCCCCAGTAGCCGGGGGCGTCAGGGGCGTCGTTCATCAGACCTCGAGCAGCTCGGCTTCCTTGTGCTTCAGCAGCTCGTCGACCTGGGCCACGTACTTGGCCGTGGTGTCGTCGAGCTCCTTCTCGCCGCGGCGGCCGTCGTCCTCGCCGACCTCGCCGTCCTTCACCAGCTTGTCGATCGCGTCCTTGGCCTTGCGGCGCACGGCGCGGATCGAGACCTTGGCGTCCTCGCCCTTGGTGCGGGCGATCTTGATGAACTCCCGGCGGCGCTCCTCGGTCAGCTCGGGCAGCACCACGCGGATGATCGAGCCGTCGTTGGACGGGTTGACGCCCAGGTCGGAGTCGCGGATCGCCTGCTCGATGGCCTTCAGCGCGGTCTTGTCGAACGGCGAGACGACCGCCATCCGCGGCTCCGGCACCGAGAAGGAGGCCAGCTGGTTGATCGGCGTCACGGCGCCGTAGTACTCCGCGACGATCTTGGCGAACATCGCCGGGTGCGCGCGGCCGGTGCGGATGGCCGCGAGGTCGTCCTTGGCGACGCTGACGGCCTTCTCCATCTTCTCCTCGGCCTCGAGGAGGGTCTCTTCGATCACTGTGGTCTCCCTGTCCGGTTCATCTGCTGTTGTCCCGACCGGTGTCGGCGCGGCGGCCGGTCACGGCGCCGCCGCCGTCCCGTACGGCTGGTTGCTGCTCAGGCCCGGACAGAATCCTGGCTGATGAGTGTGCCGATCTTCTCACTCTTCACCGCACGCGCGATATTGCCCTCCGCCAGCAGCTCGAAGACCAGCATCGGCAGGTTGTTGTCCTTGCACAGCGTGATCGCGGTGAGGTCGGCGACCTTGAGGTCGCGCGCGATGACCTCGGAGTACTCCAGCGCGTCGAACTTGACCGCGTCCGGGTTGGTGCGGGGGTCGGAGTCGTAGACGCCGTCCACGCCGTTCTTGCCCATCAGCAGGACGTCGGCGTGGATCTCCAGGGCGCGCTGGACGGCCGTGGTGTCGGTGGAGAAGTACGGCATGCCCATACCGGCGCCGAAGATCACCACGCGGCCCTTCTCCAGGTGCCGGACGGCCCGCAGCGGCAGGTACGGCTCGGCGACCTGGCCCATGGTGATGGCGGTCTGGACCCGGGTCTCGATGCCTTCCTTGACCAGGAAGTCCTGCAGCGCCAGGCAGTTCATGACGGTGCCGAGCATGCCCATGTAGTCGGAGCGGGCCCGGTCCATGCCGCGGACCTGGAGCTCGGCGCCCCGGAAGAAGTTGCCGCCGCCGATGACCACCGCGACCTCGGTACCGGCGCGGACGACGGTGGCGATCTCCCGGGCGATCGCGTGCACGACGTCCGGGTCGACGCCGAGCCCGCCGCCACCGGCGAAGGCTTCACCGGACAGCTTGAGCAGCACCCGGCGGCGCGAGCCGACCTTGGGGTCCTGCGCGGTCTCCTGCGTCTCCTGCATGGACTTCTCCTTTTTGCACCTACTGGTCACAGACGCGGGTGTGCGGATGCCCGGCCTGCGCGTACACGCGAGGAGGCCACTGCCGCGGGAACCGGTTCGGTGTCCTGCACGGCAATGGCCTCCTCGTCGTTCATGGTGCCGACGCGAGCCCGCCCGTTGGCGGTAGGCGCGGGGTGAGCCCGTTCGGCGTTCCTCCCGCCCCGGTCAGCGGGCGGGGGCGGTTCCCAGCGTAAGGGGGCCGGGGACCAGGTGGAACGTGGCTCAGGCGCCGACGCGGAAGCGGGCGAAGCGCTTGAGGGCGACGCCGTTCTCCTCGAGGACCTTGGCGACGGTCTTCTTGTTGTCCTTCGCGAAGGCCTGCTCCAGGACGGAGTTCTCCTTCACGAAGCCGGTGACGCGGCCCTCGACGATCTTCGACAGGGCGGCCTCCGGCTTGCCCTCCTCGCGGGCGGTGGCCTCGGCGACGCGGCGCTCGTTCTCGAGCTCCTCGGCCGGGATCTCCTCGCGGGACAGGTACTTCGGCGCGAAGGCGGCGATGTGCTGCGCGACGTCCTTGGCGACCTCGGCGTTCTCCTTGTCCAGCTCGACCAGGACGCCGACGGCCGGCGGCAGGTCGGGGCTGGTCTTGTGGAGGTAGACCGCGACGAAGCCGTCACCGTCGAACTGGGCGAAGCGACGGAAGACGATCTTCTCGCCCAGGGTCGCGTTGGCCTCGTCGACGAACTGCTGGACGGTCTTGCCGGCCTCGATCTCGGAAGCCAGGGCGGCGTCCAGGTCGGCCGGGGCGGTCTTCGCGACGTGGGCGGCGATGGCGTCGGCGACCTGGACGAAGTTGTCACCCTTGGCGACGAAGTCCGTCTCGCAGTTCAGCTCGACCAGAACGCCGGACTTCTTGTCCTCGGCGATCAGCGCGGCGACGGCGCCGTTGGAGGCGTCACGGCCCTCGCGCTTGGCAACGCCCTTCTGGCCCTTGATGCGCAGGAGCTCGACGGCCTTCTCGACGTTGCCCTCGGCCTCGTCCAGGGCCTTCTTGCAGTCCATCATGCCGGCGCCGGTGAGCTCACGGAGCTTCTTGACGTCCGCGGCGGTGAAGTTCGCCATGGTGTGAATCTCTTCTCGCGTCTCGCGTGTCTGCGTGGGGATGCGCCGGGACCATGGGACCGGTCCCGGCGCGGGAGAGAGGGGCACCTGCCGGCTTCGTACCGGCC
>NZ_JBHVET010000732.1:0-4190 GCF_042802135.1 Kitasatospora sp. NPDC057512 | reverse complement strand
GGGCAGGACCCCCGGGCGTCGCCCCGGGGGTCCTCCCCTCCTCGCCCTTCCCGCCGTGCCGGGATCAGCTCCGCGACCAGGCCCGGAACTGGCGCAGCCCGTACAGCAGCGGCCGCGGGTGGTGGCGCCGTACGACCCGGCGGATCTCGCCGTAGACGGTGACGTGGTCGCCGACCCGCTGGGTCAGCACCACGTCGCAGTCGGCCACCGTGTGGGCGTCGCGCACCAGGTGCGGGCCGGCCGCCTCCGGGGCCTGCTCCCAGGGGAGCAGCTGGAACCGGTCCGGGTTGCCGGAGGCGAACAGTTCGGCGGTCCCCTGGGCGTCCTCGTGCAGCAGGTTGACCGCGAACAGGCCGCTGTCGGTGACCGCTTCGAGCGTGGGGCTGCCCTCGCGCAGGCAGACCAGGAGGGTGGGCGGGTCGAGTGAGACGCTGCACACCGCGGAGCAGGTCATGCCCCTCGGGGCGCCGTCGGGGCCGGTGGCGGACACCACGCTCACGCCCGTGGGGAATCCGCTCATCATGGCCCGGAACTCGTCGGGGGTGGCTCCCGCCGTCCCCACGGCTCCGGACGCCGCCGAGGCCCCGGCCCGTAACCGGGCCTGGTCACCCGCGTACTCGGTCATCTCGCACCGCTTTCTGTCTCGACGGACTTCACCGGCGCCATGGCCGTCGCGCTGATCCCCTCGGCCGCCCGGCGGCCCTCCATCCGGTCGAACAGCTCCAGCAGCGGCCCGGTGGCCGCCGTGGTGACCAGCGCCATCACCACCAGTGCCAGGACCAGCGGCGCGGGCAGCACCCCGGAGGCGAAGCCGGCCTGGAGGACGATCAGTTCGGTGAGGCCGCGGGTGTTCATCAGCGCGCCGATCCGCCGGGCGGTCCGGGGCGGCTGGCCGCCGATCCGGGCCCCGAGGTAGCCGCCGAGGCCCTTGCCGAGGAAGCCCAGCAGGACGGTGCCGGCGATCAGCACCCCGGAGGTGGCGGAGAAGGCGCCGGTGAGCACGGTGACCCCGGTGACCACGAAGAAGGCGGGGGTCAGGAACTGCCCCGAGCGGGAGACCGTGGACACCACGCGGGTCCACGGGCCGCCGTCGTCGTGCGGGACCGCCAGTCCGGCCAGTGCGGCGCCGAGGATCGAGGTCATGCCGAGGTGCTTCATGGCGAAGGCCACCGCGAGGGCGGCCACCGCGATCAGGACCGCCATCGCCCGGGGCGAGCGGGCGCAGAGCCGGGACGCGGTCCGGGTGCCCAGCGCGTAGCGGATGGCCAGCGCGCAGACCACGCCGACGGCCAGGGCGCGCAGCGAGTGCAGCGAGCGTGCCGGGTCCCCGGCGCCCAGGCTGATCGCCAGGGAGAGCAGCAGCCAGCCGCAGGCGTCGATGACGACGGCGGAGGCCAGCGAGAGCCGGCCCGGGACGCCGTCGCTCATCCCCCGGTCGGCCAGGATGCGGGCCATCACCGGGACGGCGGTGATGGACATGGTGACCGCGACCATCAGGAGGAAGGCCGGCAGCGGGGCGCCGCCGCGGGCCGCCCGGTCGCCGGTGAGGGCGATCAGCCCGACCAGCAGGCCGCCGGTGGCCAGCGGCGGCACCAGCGCCCCGACGGTGATCCAGGTGGTGGCGCGCCGGGGCAGCCGGTCCCGGCCGCGGCGCAGCTTGTGGGCGAGGCCGACCAGGAAGAGCACCAGGGCGGCCTCGGCGACGGTCTTGACGAGGTCGAACACCGGCCCCGGCAGCACGGCGTCGAAGGCGGGCCGGCCGGCCAGGGCGATCACGGCGGGCCCGGCCAGCAGGCCCCCCGTGATCTCCCCGATCACCTCCGGCTGCCGGAGACGGCGCGCGACTCTCCTGCCCGCCACGGCGATCAGCAGCACGACGCCGAGGACGGCGGCCGCGTGCACGACGCGTGTCAGGAGCTGGAGGACGTCCATGATGAACGGGCCCCTTTCCCGGGATCCTGGTCAGCGCATCCGGGCGAAGTAGTCGTACGCCTTGGGCAGCGTCGCGACGAGCCGTTCGGTCTTCTCCCGGATCTGGGCGAACTCCCGTTCCGCGGCGGCGCCGTCGGAGAGGTTCAGGGCCGGGGAGTGCGCCACCTCGATGCCGCCCATGCCCAGCAGGATGCACATGTAGGAGTACGGCGGCAGGCCGTGGTAGTAGGGGAAGACCGTTTCGGAGTCCGGGAGTTGGGCCTTCCAGAGTTCCAGCCGCTCGGCCAGCGCGTCGGGGATCTTCCGGGTCTTGGTGTCCCGCCAGTACTGGGTGTCGGTGCGCTTGGCGGCGACGTAGTGCAGGACCAGGAACTCCCGCACCCCGTCCATGACGTGGGCGATGGCCCGGTTGTAGAGGTCGCGCCGGACCGGGTTCCAGTCCTGCGCCGGGAAGTACTTGACCAGTTGCTCGATGGCGTGGTGGATGAAGAAGATCCCGGTGGACTCCAGCGGCTCCACGAAGCCGCTGGAGAGGCCAACGGCCACGCAGTTGCGGGACCAGGAGTTGCGGCTGCGGCCGATCCGCATCCGGATGTGGTTGGCCTCGACGTCGTCGGCGGCGGGGCCGACGAAGGCGCGCAGGGTCCGCTCGGCCTCCTCCGGCGAGAGGTAGTCCTTCGCGTAGACGTACCCGGTGCCGACCCGGCCCATCAGCGGGATCGTCCAGATCCAGCCGGCGTCCTGGGCGGTCGCGGTGGTGCAGGGCAGCACGCCGCGCTTCGCCATGTCCATCGGCACCTGGAGGGCGACGGCGCTGTCGTTGGGCAGGGTGTCCTGGTAGGAGATGAACGGCTCCTCCAGCGCCTTGTTCAGCAGCAGCCCGCGGAAGCCGGTGCAGTCGATGAAGAGGTCGCCGGTGAGCTCGCCGTGCTCGGCGGTGCGCAGCCCGCTGATCCAGCCGCGGTCGTCGAGCCGGACGTCCTGGACGTCGTCGACGATGCGCTTGACGCCCCTGTCGGTGGCGTACTGCGTCAGGTACTTGGCGAGCAGCGCGGCCTCGAACTGGTAGGCGTACGGGAACTGGGTCTTGCCCTGGTGCTCGGACATGGTGAGGCCCTGCATCTCGTCCGCGCCCTCGTCGAAGGGCTGGTCGATCAGGGCGCCGTCGAGGTGGCGGGGGCTGAGGCCGGCGTCGATGACCGAGGCCATCACGAAGCAGTCCTTGTCGAACCGGCTGGTCGGCCCCTGCTTGAGCCACCAGTCGGTGAGCGGGAAGCCGTTGACCGAGCGCATCTGCTCGAACGGGTGGTAGAAGTAGTGGCCGGGCTCGCGCCAGTCCTCGAAGCGGACGGCGAGCTTGTACGTCGCGTTGCAGGCCGGCATCCAGTCCTTCTCCTTGAGTCCGAGGAACTCGAAGAAGTGGCGGATGTCGCTGAAGGTGGCCTCGCCGACGCCCACGGTGGAGATGTTGCCGGATTCCACGAGGGTGATGTCCACCCGGTCCTCGAACGCGGCCTTCAGGTACGAAGCCGTCATCCAACCCGCTGTTCCGCCGCCTACGATCACAACCCGGTCGAGCACTGGTGACTCCTCTTCGGTGGTCCACGTGTTTCCGGCAGGGGAGGTGCCGGATACCGGCCGAGGTGGCGCCGTCGGTCGTCACCCCGCTGGTAGAAGCTGAGGGCGGCGCCACCAGAGAGTGACTCTAGGCATCCTCGTAAGGTCCGACCAGGTCATTTGGCACTGGTCGAAAGTCGCAGGTCGGGTTGACCCGTACCTGTCGGACCACTCGAACACCTGACGGTCCATCAGCGCGGTGTCAGCGCAGGTCAGCCACACTGCTGTGGCCAGATCTCCCCCGAGACGGAGCCACTCATGACGCAGCAGAGGCAGATCCCGCAGTTCGCCGTCGTCCCCGGCGCACAGGTGCACGGCGTACTGTCCGGCAACGAGAAGCAGACCGTCGACCTGGTCGCGGCGACCTACCGGGTGCACGGCGAGGGGGACACGGTCAACCCGCCGTCGTACTTCCTGCGCTTCCCGGACCGGCCCACCTCGCGCATCATCGCGCTGCCGGCCTCGGTGGGCGGCGGCACGCCGGTCGACGGGATCAAGTGGATCTCCAGCTTCCCGGAGAACGTGGCCGCGGGCCTCCCCCGGGCCTCGGCGGTGCTGGTGCTCAACGACCCCGCGACCGGCTACCCGATCGCCTGCCTGGAGAGCTCGATCATCAGCGCCGCCCGCACCGCCGCCTCGGC
>NZ_JBHVET010000731.1:0-4198 GCF_042802135.1 Kitasatospora sp. NPDC057512 | reverse complement strand
GTGCTCCCCCGGGCCCGGCCGCAGGGGCGCGTCGATGATCATCCCGGCGTAGGCTCTCGGCTGATCACAGGGGCACAGGAGAGGAAGACATGGGCCAGAAGATCATCCGGTTCTCGGACCTGACCGGCAAGCACGCGGAGAGCGACGCGGACCTGGTGCGGGTGGTGGTGCTCCGGCACCCCGACCTGACGGACGGTCCGGTCGAGATCGACGCGCTGGCCGGGGAGTTGGGCGGCGTGCGGGAGCTGGCGCTCGACCTGGTCACCATCGAGCTGCACCACCCGGACCGGGCGGAGCCGCAGACGGTGGTGATGGAGGCGGCGACGTTCGACCGGCTGGCCTCGGCCGCGCCGATGGCCGAGGTGCTGCGCGACGCCCGCCCGGCCGCCCGGACCGCCGTACCCGAGGCGGCGCCCGCCACCGTACGCGGGGCGGCGCCCGCCGCCGTCCGGGAGCGGGTCGACTACGCCAGCCTGGAGCACGCCGGACGGCCGCACCAGGGCCGTACCACCGAGGCGGAGAAGCAGGTCGTCCAGGAGCACCTGGAGGAGATCAACGAGCGGCTCGCCGCCGAGGGCGTGCGCACCATCGACCCGGCGAACGTCGAGCACGTCACCCAGTACCGGCTGGACACCCTGGCCCGGGAGACCGGTGTGATGTTCGGTTGAGCCGCCCGGGTCGCGCCGCCCGGCGCTCCGGTTGCGCCGCCCGCCGGGGGAGCTCGGCGGGCGCGGCCCGGCCCGTCGGCCGAAACGCCCCCCGGAGCGCCGTACCAGCCCCGGAACGCCGTACCAGCCCCGGACCGCGGTGCCGCCGGGCGGGTGACCGCCGAGCAGGTGAACCGCCGCGACCGGCCCTCGTGTCGCCGGCCGGCCCGAGGGGCTGATCGGCTGGACTGCGCGCTATGCGACTTCCATTCCGGACCGGGCGGATCGCCTCGGTCCTGGCGCTGGTGGCCGGCTCGCTGCTGAGCAGCAGCGTGCTGGCCCCACCGGCCCAGGCCGCGATCTCCTTCACCAAGAGCGTCGACAAGGCGACCGTCTCCCCGGGGGAGAACGTCACCTACACGCTGCGCTACACCTGCTCCATCACCGAGTGCACGGGCGGTCGGATCCTCGACACGCTGCCCGCGAACATGCAGTTCCTCGGCTGGACGCCGGACCCGTCCTCGGTGGACGTGGCCGCCTCCACCGTGCCCGCGGCGGGCGCGATGGGCGGCACGATGGACATCAAGCTGCAGAACCTGAGCCCGGGTACCACCGCCACCATCACGGTGACGATGAAGTACCCGAACTTCACCACCCCGAACGGCACCACCTCGACCAACTCGGCCACCATGTCGGCCAACGGCGAGACCTCGCAGACCGCCACCGCGAACACCACGGCCCAGGTGCAGCCGCAGTACACGGTGACCAAGGGCGTCCAGACCTCCAGCAGTGACGGACGCACCGTCACCTACCAGTTCAGCCCCTGCGCCACCGACAACGTGCCCAACGTCGACCTGGACACCAGCCGGCTGCTGGACACCCTGCCGCCCGGCGCGGTGGTGGACACCAGCCGCTCGCCGGGCTGGACGCAGGTGCCGCCCGGCCCGAACACCTGGGGCTACGACATCGGCCCCTTCATCTCCGGCAACGGGCGCGGCGGCTGCCGCTCGCCCGGCGTGCTGGTGGTCAACTACCCGGAGGCCTCCTTCCCGAACGGGACCACCTCCCAGAACACCGTCGACCTGCTCGGCGCCCCGCTGGGCGAGGCCGAGCGGCAGCTCGACACCGCGAACGCCACGACCCCGACGTTCCAACCGCCGGTGACCGGCGTGGTGGTGACCGCCAGCAAGACCTGGCGCGACACCACCACCTCCGGCGACCTCAACTCCTTCAGCCTGTCCGCCACCAACACGGCGGGCCCGGCCACCAGCCTGACCATCACCGACCCCGGCGCGGGCTCCACCGACGGCGTCTACAACTGGGTCTTCCCGCAGACGATCCAGCTGGAGCCGTGGAACCCGAACAGCATCCAGCTGACCCTCCAGTACCGCCTCAACGGCGACCCCACCTGGCACACCTTCACCCCGGGCACCCCGTTCAACGGCTCCACCGCCCGCGTCGTCACCTTCGCCGAAGGCGCCGGCAACCCCGCCGGCGACGTGCTCGGCATCCCCGCCGGGCAGTGGCTGGACGGCCTCAAGCTCACCTGGAACGGCCCCATCCCCACCGGCTGGAGCCCCGGCAACGCCGTGCAGCTGGTCACCCAGATCGCCACCCCCGGCCACGACGGACGCCAGGCCCCCACACCGCTGACCAACTGCGTGGACACCAGCGCCGGCGACGGCACCAACACCTCCACCGCCAACGCCTGCGCCCGGACCACCATCACCCAGGCCACCAACCTCGGCGCCGCCAAGACCACCGTCGCCGGCGAACTCTCCGCGCCCGGCGGCAAGGCCACCTTCCAGGTCATCCCGTACAACCGCAGCGCCCACGACCTCGACCGCCCGCTCGTCCTGTACGACCTGCTGCCCGCCGGCGTCGTCTACATCGACGGCTCGGCCCGGCCCGACCCCAACTACCCCGACGCCAAGGCCCCCTCCTCGATCACGGTGACCCCCGGCCCCGACGGCCGCCAGCTCGTCAGGATGGAATGGCCCGCCGGCGCCCCCGACTCGACGTACTACCACGACTCGCTGGCCTACCGGATGCTCTTCGACGTCCAGGTCGCCAACAGCGTCCGCGCCGGCGACCTCACCAACGACGTCTACGTCACCGTCGACCAGCCCACCCACCCCGTCGCCTGCATGTACTCCGGCTCCGACAGCGGCAGCACCCCCGACGTGCTCGACCTCAACGGCAACGGCGACACCACCGAACTGCTCTGCCACGCCTCCTCCCGGATCCGGGTGGACGCCCCGGCCGTGCTGCGCTCCTACAAGGAGGTCAAGGGGGACCTCGACGCCGACTACATGACCATCGGCACCGCCACCCCCGGCGGCCAGACGTCCTGGCGGATGACCGTCCGCAACGACTCCCCGGACCCGGTCACCGACTTCATCGCCTACGACAAGCTCCCCACCCCCGGCGACAACTACGTGCTCACCCAGGACGCCGCACGCGGCAGCACCTGGACCCCCTCGCTCACCCAGGCGATCACCGCCAGCGACCCGACCGTCGTCATCGAGTACAGCACCGACCCCAACCCCTGCGTCGAGGCCGTGATCGTCGACCGCACCGGCTGCAACAGCGCCGCGGTCTGGAGCACCACCTTCCCCGGCCCGGGCACGGCCACCTGGTTCCGCATCCACCGTCCCGGCGCCATGGCCCCCGGCGAGTCCTTCACCCTGACCTGGCCGATGGTCGCCTCCTACGACGCCCCCGAGGGCGACTACGCCTGGAACAGCTTCGCCTACACCGCCACCGACAACGCCGGCCGCCAGCTGCTGCCGGCCGAGCCCGCCAAGGTCGGCGTCGCGGTCAAGCGCGTCGCCCCCTCCAACAACGCGCTGGGCGACTTCGTCTGGCACGACCGGGACGGCTCCGGGATCCAGAAGCCCGGTGACGAGGGCATCCCCGGGGTCACCGTGCACCTGCTGGACGGCAACGGGCAGCCCGTACGGGACAAGGACGGCAAGCCCGTCACCACGGTGACCGACGCCACCGGGCACTACCTGTTCGACAACCTGCCGGACGGCAGCTACGCGGTGCGGTTCGACCTGACCACCCTGCCCAAGGGCGCCACCGTCACCAAGCAGCACGCCGGCACCGACCCGAGCAAGGACTCGGACGGCGACCCGGCCACCGGCATCACCCAGACCGTCACCCTCAGCGGCGGGCAGCGCGACCTCGACCTCGACCTGGGCGTGATCCTCCAGACCACCTCGCCGTCGCCCTCCCCGTCGCCCTCGCCGAGCCCGTCGCCGTCCCCCTCCCCGTCGCCGAGCCCGAGTCCGACGCCGTCGCCGAGCCCGTCGCCCTCCCCGTCCCACTCCCCGTCGCCGTCGCCGACGTCCTCGCCCAGCACGACGGCCACCGCGACCCACACCCACCCCCACACCCCGAGCGCGTCGGAGAGCGGCGAGCTGCCGCACACCGGCGGCTCCTCCCCCGACACCCTGGTCGCGGCGCTCGGAGCCATCGCCCTCCTCGGCGGCGGCGTCCTCTGCTTCGTCGCCTACCGCCGACCGGGCCGCCACAGCTGACGCCCT
>NZ_JBHVET010000730.1:0-4212 GCF_042802135.1 Kitasatospora sp. NPDC057512 | reverse complement strand
GGGGCGGGGGGGCCCCCCGGGCCCCCCCCTCCCGCGTCCGTGCCCCGGCCCGGGCGTAACCGGCCCCGCCCCGGGCCGTCATGCACGGTGTGTGCACCGCCCTCCCCTTCGCCCCCTCCGCCGAGGACGTCTACCTCGACGAGTGCCGCCGCCGCGCGGTCCGCGAGACCGTCGCCGCCCTGCCCGGTCGCTGTCCGCAGCTGATCGCCGCGCTCGCCGAGGATCCGCCGCCCACCTACCGCGAGCTCTCCGAGCGGCTCGGCATGCCGCGCGGCTCGATCGGCCCCACCCGCTCCCGCTGCCTGGCCTGCCTGCGGATGCTGCTCCACACCGAGCGCTACCCCTGACCGCGAGCCCGTGCGACCGGGCGGAGCCCGCGCGGTACGGGAGGTGACCCTCCTCACGTCGGCCCCCGCGAAGGTTGAGGGAAGCTGACACCCGGGTAGAGCGCTGGCGAACGCAGCCCTTGACGGTGGCGCGATCACTCGGATACTGAGCGTGAGCGCGCCTACCCTCCGCGCGCCGCGCACGACGACTGGGGAGGCCCCTCCACATGGGCATGAGCGTGATCATCTCGGCCGCGGAGGCCGAGGACGCGGAGCAGATCCTCAAGCTCCAGTACCTCGGCTACCAGCCCGAGGCCGAGCTGTACGGCGACTGGGCGATCGAGCCCCTGACGCAGAGCCTGGAGAGCCTGCGCGCCGAACTGTCCGAGCAGCACTTCCTGGTCGCCCGGCTGGGCGACGAGGTGGTCGGCACCGTCCGCGGCCACGTGGGCGCCGACGGCGTCGGCCGGATAGGGCGCCTGGTGGTCCATCCGCGGATGCAGCGCCACGGCCTCGGCGGCCGCCTGCTGGACGCGCTGGAGCGCCGCCTGGCCCAGGACGGCCAGGTGAGCGCCTACCGGCTGTTCACCGGCCACCGCAGCCTGGGCAACCTGCGGCTGTACGCTCGGCAGGGGTACCGTCAGACCCGGGTCGAGCAGGTCAGCACCCGGCTGAGCTTCGTCCACCTGGAGAAGCCGGCCGCCGCGCCGCTCGCCGCGACGGCCTGAGCCCGCCGCCCCCGCGCTTTCCCGGCGCCGCCACCATCCGGACCACCGGTGGCGGCGCCGAGCCGTATCCGCGCTGGTCAACGGTGGTGGGTGTCCGCGATGCGGACAGCTTCGGGAAACAATTGGGCAGGAATCGGCCCATCTGTTTTACTGGCTCACATGACTGCGACGACGAACTGGACCCCCACCGGCACCCTGCCGGCAGGTGAGCGTGCCATGTGTCGTCGAATGTGTCACTGCTGAGGGCCACCGCCCCCGGCGCCCCGCCGAGGGCGCCTCCTCCTCGCGCCCCGAAGCGAGACTCCGGCGTCGCTCCCGCCCGTGCGAGCGCGCCCCTCCTCCCGGACCCCTCCCTTTGCCGTGCCCGCCCACCCGCGGGCCCGGGTGACTCGTTAGGGCCACGCCGTCGCGCGGCCCGGCCGTCCAGCGGCCACGATCAAGGGGCGGCGGGTCCGGACCCTCCCGGCGCAGCGCCGTAACGCCGCCGGCCGCGAACCGGTCGGGCGGTCGAACCACGCCGCCCGCCCCCGACCCACGGAAAGCCGCTGTGATCACCACCACGGACCTGACGAAGGTCTACCGTTCCCGAGGCCGCGAGGTGACCGCCCTCGCCGGTGTCGACCTGCACGTCCGCCCGGGCGAGGTCTACGGAGTCGTCGGCACCAGCGGTGCCGGCAAGTCCACCCTCATCCGCTGCGTGAACATGCTGGAGCGCCCGACCTCCGGCACGGTCACCGTGGACGGGGTCGAGCTGACCGCGCTGTCCGGCGGCGAGAACCGGGCCGGCCGCGAACTGCGCGAGGCCCGCCGCCGCATCGGCATGGTCTTCCAGCACTTCAACCTGCTCTCCTCGCGGACGGTGCAGCAGAACGTCGAGCTCCCGCTGGAGATCGTCGGCCTGGACCGCACCGAGCGCCGCCGCAAGGCCGCCGAGCTGCTGGAGCTGGTCGGCCTCGGCGACAAGGCCCGCAGCTACCCCAACCAGCTCTCCGGCGGCCAGAAGCAGCGCGTCGGCATCGCCCGCGCGCTGGCCGGCGACCCGAAGGTGCTGCTCTCCGACGAGGCCACCTCGGCGCTCGACCCGGAGACCACCCGCTCGATCCTCAAGCTGCTGCGCGACCTCAACCAGCAGCTGGGCCTCACCGTGCTGCTGATCACCCACGAGATGGACGTCATCAAGTCCGTCTGCGACTCCGCCGCCCTGATGCGCGGCGGCCGGGTGGTGGAGTCCGGCGAGCTGACCGACCTGCTGGCGAAGCCCGGCTCGGAGCTGGCCCGCGAGCTGTTCCCGCTCAGCGAGTTCGGTACCGGCCACCCCGGCTCGACCGTGCTGGAGATCACCTTCCAGGGGGACAGCTCGGCCCAGCCGTTCGTCTCCCAGCTCGCCCGGACGTACCAGATCGACATCAACATCCTCGGCGCCGCGGTGGAGACCATCGCCGGCCGGATGGTCGGCCGGATGCGGGTCGAGCTGCCGGGCGGCCACCAGGACAACGTGGTGCCGATCGGCTACCTGCGCGAGCAGGGCCTGCAGGTGGACGTGATCGGTACGGCGAACGGAGCGGTGGCATGACCTGGGACCAGATGTGGGAGCTGATGTGGCCCGCCACCCAGGAGACCTTCCAGATGGTCGGGGTGTCCGCGTTCGTCACCGTGCTGCTCGGCCTGCCGCTGGGCGTGCTCCTGGTGCTCACCGACAAGGGCGGCCTGCTGGCCAACCGGGCCGTCAACAAGGCCATCGGCTTCGTCGTGAACATCGCCCGTTCGGTGCCGTTCATCATCCTGATGATCGCGCTGATCTCCTTCACCCGCTGGCTGGTCGGCACCTCCATCGGCTGGCAGGCGGCGACCGTGCCGCTGACCATCGGCGCCATCCCGTTCTTCGCCCGCCTGGTCGAGACCTCCGTCCGCGAGGTCGACCGGGGGCTGGTCGAGGCGGTCCAGTCGATGGGCGGCAGCACCTGGACGATCGTCCGCAAGACCCTGCTGCCCGAGGCCCTGCCCGGCATCGTGGCCTCGGTCACCACCACGGTCATCACCCTGGTCAGCTACTCCGCGATGGCCGGCACCGTCGGCGGCGGCGGCCTCGGCACCCTCGCCGTCAACTACGGCTACCAGCGCTTCGAGACCGCCTTCATGTGGGTCATCGTGGCCGAGCTGGTGATCATCGTCACCGCCGTCCAGCTGATCGGCGACTTCGCCGTGCGGCGGCTCTCCCACCGCGGCCGCACCGGCGGCCGGACCCGGCTGCTCGGCCGCACCCCGGCGGCTCCCGACAAGGACCTCGTCGGCTCCTAGACCTCCCTCGTCCGACCCCGGACGCGGCTCCCCGTTCCACGCAGAAAGGCACTTTTCGTGCGCAACGCCCTGAAGTTCACCAGCATCCTCGCCACCGCCGGCGTCGCCCTCTCGCTCGCCGCCTGCGGCAGCTCGGGCTCCTCCTCCTCGGACGCGAACGCGCCGCTGAAGGTCGTGGCCAGCCCCACCCCGCACGGCCAGATCCTGAAGTACGTCAAGGACAACCTCGCGGAGAAGGCGGGCCTCAAGCTCGACATCAAGGAGGTCACCGACTACGTGACCCCCAACACGGCGGTGCAGGACGGTTCGGCCGACGCCAACTACTTCCAGCACGTCCCGTACCTGGAGGACTTCAACAAGAAGCACGGCACGAACATCGTGTCGGTCGAGCCCGTGCACCTGGAGCCGCTGGGCCTCTACTCCAAGAAGGTCAAGGCGATCGCCGACCTGGCGGACGGCGCCACCATCGGCCTGCCGAACGACGCCACCAACGAGGGCCGCGCGCTCAAGCTGCTCGCCGACAACAAGCTGATCACCCTCAAGGACGGCGTCACCACCACCGCCACCCCGGCGGACGTGACCGGCAACCCGAAGAACCTCAAGTGGAAGGAGCTGGAGGCCGCCCAGCTGCCCCGCTCCGTCGCCGACCTCGACGCCGCCGTCATCAACGGCAACTACGCGATCGACTCCGGCCTGAAGCCGGCCACCGACGCCCTGGTGCTGGAGAAGGCCGAGGGCAACCCGTACGCCAACATCCTCGCCGTCAAGAAGGGCAAGGAGAACGACCCGCGGGTCAAGAAGCTGGCCGAGCTGCTGCACTCCGACGAGGTCAAGAAGTACATCAACGACACCTTCCAGGG
>NZ_JBHVET010000729.1:0-4193 GCF_042802135.1 Kitasatospora sp. NPDC057512 | reverse complement strand
GTACGGGGTTGTCCGGCCTGTCCAGCCACACCGTCTGCCCCTCGGGCGTGGCGGTGAGCCCGAACCGCTCGAAGCCGGGGTGCCCCCGGCGACGCCACCAGCGCCAGGCCGCCTCCACCTCGTCCCACAGGCCGCGCGGGCCGGACTGCACCACCTCGTAGGCGGTCCGGCCGGGCTCCCAGTCGGCGGTGGCCCAGGACGTGACGGCCGTGTCGTGGAGCCACAGCGTGTACGTGCCGTCGGCGTACCGCTCGGTCAGCGGGAACGCGCCGGGCACCTGCACGCCGATGGCGAACATGGCCGGCCACCCGCCGACGGCGTCGGGGGAGAGGGCCGTCGACGAGACCTTCCCGTCGGCCGGCCACGGCCCCGACAGGTACTCCAGGCTGCCGGGCCGAGCGGTCCGCTGCCGACGGAGCCGCATGAAGGCGGACGACCTGACGAACCGGCCGCTCGCCGTGCCGTCGTCGCCGACCGTGAGCCGGACGACGGCCTCCCCGCCGTACTCGGGCGCCCACGGGGCGACGATCACGGCACCGGGCCGGGACTGCTCGATCCAGGCGTACGGAATCCGGTGGACCGAGCAGGTGGCGATCACCCGGTCGAACGGCGGCCCGTCGGCGAAGCCCTCCGAACCGTCGCCCACCACGAGCCGGGGCCGGAACCCGGCGCGCGCGAGCCGGTGCCGTGCGGCGGCGGCGCTGTCCTCGTCCACCTCGACCGAGACGACGTTCCCGGCCCCCGCACGGTGGGAGAGCAGAGCGGCGTTCCACCCGGTGCCGGTGCCGATCTCCAGCACCCGGTCGCCGCCCGCCACGCCCAGAGCGGCGAGCATGGAGAACACCATGGTCGGCATGGAGCTGGACGAGGTGGGCACGGTGCCGCGGTCGAACCCGCTGTGCTCGCCGTCGTCCCACTGCGTGGTGAGCGGCGCGTCGGAGTAGACGGCGCCCAACCACCCGTCCGGATCGGCGAATCGGTGCACGGACTCGCCCTGGCGCACCCCGTCCGCCCGGCCCGGCCAGATCAGGTCAGGGACGAACCAGTGACGCGGAACGGCGTGGTACGACGCCAGCCAGTCGGGGGCGAGGGACCCGTTCGCGATGAGCGCGGAGGCCAGCCGGGCCCGGCCGGCCTCCGCTTCGTGCCGGTCGCTCACGCGTCAGTGCCCGGACGCCGGGCCGCTGCCGTCCGAGGTGTTCCCGCCCTCGTCACTGCCGCCGCCACCGTGCTTGTTGCCGCTGCTGGAGTCGTCCTGCTGCCCGCCGCCCTGGCCGTTGCCCTGGCCGCCACCGTGCTTGCCACCGTCGAACTCGGGCATGCGCTTCCCCTTTTGCTGTCGGTCAACTCCCGTGCTGCTCACGGGTGTCAGTGAGCACGTTAGGCGTGTCCGATGCGAGGGCGGGCGCGTGATTCTCGGGTATTCGAGCCGTTGGGAGCGAGGTGCGCGGGGATTCCTCACCCGTCCCCGAGAGCCCGGTGGCACCGCGTGATCACCCGGTGGGCGTCGGCGCCGTAGACGGCGGAGCCGGCCAGCGTGTCCCAGACGCGCCGGTACAGCGCCACGTTGTCCGGCTGGTCGAGCCAGAGCTCGGCGTGCCAGTCCTCGACGACGACGAGCCGGTCGTCGTGGATCCAGAAGCCGTTGGCCGGCGGCAACCTGAGCGAGGCCTCGAACGGGACGATGCCCAGGGAGACGGTGTCCAGCCCGATCACGCCGCTGAGCCGGTCGAGTTGGGCGGCCATCACGGCCGGGGGGCAGATCAGACCGCGCAGTACCGGCTCCCACATGACGATGTGGTACTTCCTGCCCGGCCGGTACAGGCTCTCCTGCCGTTGGATGCGGGCGCGTACGGCTTCCTCGACGTCGCGCGGTGACCGGTGGAGGTCGACGAAGGCGCTGAAGACGTGCCGGGCGTAGTCGGGTGTCTGGAGCATCCCGACGATCGTGGAGTTCTGCCACGCGCGCAGGACGGTCGAGCGGTCGTGCTCGGCGGTCAGCGTGTCCTGTACCGGCTTGTGCCCGGCGGCCAACTGCCGCCGCCAGGAGCGGGTTCCCGATTCGAAGGCGCGCAGCCTCGCCGACAGCTCGGCCGCCGCCCCGGGCTGCCCGACGCCTTCGGCCCAGGCCTTGAGGTCGTCGTGGGTGGCCGTCTGCCGGCCGGTCTCCAGCTTGCTGACCTTGGACTGCGTCCAGCCCAGCCGGTCGGCCAGTTGCCGGCCGGTGAGACCGCCCTCGGCGCGCAGCTCACGGAGCCGCAGGCCGAGGGCGGTTCTGGCGTGCTGGAAGTCGGTGCTCACATGCCGGACGGTACCCCAGCGGCGAACTCGCGGTGCGGGGTGGCGTAGTGCCAGGCGGCGTCCCGCTCCTGGCAGGCGCGGGCCACCTTCACCGGGTCGGTGATCACCTCGATCTCGGTGATGTCGTCGTCGGCGTCGAAGTGCAGCAGGGCGAGGTAGCGCGAGTCGAACAGCCAGGCGTCCTCCGCCGGGAGGCCGAGCCGTTCGGCGTTGGCACGCCACAGGTACCGGATGTCCTCGCCGACCAGGCCGTTCCGCTCGGAGTTGTTGAGCAGGTACCGCTGCCCGATGGTGGGCGGGTTGTCCATGATGCGCACCCGCTCGAACCGCTTGCCCAGGTCCGTCTGCTCGCGGCGCGTGCGGCACCAGGGGTGGTCCAGGTCCCATGCGGGGGCCTGTCCGGCCACGAACTGCCGGTAGGTCTCGGACTCCTCGTCCGATCGGTAGCGGCGGCGGGTCTCCAGCCGGAAGGCCGTGTGTCGGCAGCTCGTGAACATCTCCTCGAACTCGTCGTAACTGACCAGCACGCGTTCGCGGTCCACGTCGCGCGGCGCGAAGTCGGCGAGCAGGGTGCGGGGTACGGTCACGAATCCCTCGCCGGGCTTGACGGCGCGGAACTGGGCGATCTCGTCGGGATCGGTCACCAGGTCTCCCTGCACGATCACCTCCCCGGTCTCGTCGTCCTCGTAGAGCGTGGGGCATCCACTGTTGTCCGAGGTGCTCCCGATGTACCGCAGTCGTCGGCTCATGGCCACTCCCCTCGAAGTCGATCAGGCTGACTCAGGATGCCCGGAGGATCACGTGGAGTGAGTGATGATTCTCGAATATTCTCCTGCGGTGGGCGGTTGGTGTGGTGGTCCCTCGCGCCTGCCGGGCCCGTGACGCCGCCTGGCACCACGCGGTGCGCTACGCGGAGTTCCGGGCTCAGGTAGTTTCCGTCATGTGAGCACCGACTTTCAGCAGGCACGGGTTGCTCTCGGCGCCCGGATGCGTGAACTCCGCGCCGAGAGCGGCTTGTCCGGCCGCGCCCTGGCCGCGTTGTTGGGTTGGCCGCAGTCCAAGGTCAGCACGTTGGAGAACGGAAGGCAGTCGCCCGGCACGGCGGATCTGGTCGCGTGGGCGGAGGCCGTCGGCAAGCCTGACGCCGCCGCCGAACTGGTGGGCCGACTACGGACGCTGGAGACGCAGTACCGGTCATGGAGGCGCCAGCTCGCGGGTGGCGCGCGACCGGTGCAGGAGGCGCATGCCGCGCAGGGAAGGAAGACCGGGCATCGTCAGTCGTTCGATCCGACTCTCATTCCCGGCCTGCTGCAGACGGCTGCGTACGCTCGGGCGGTCCTTGCCCGATACACCAGGGTTCATCCCTCGATCCGTGATGTCGAGGCGGCGGTGGCGGCTCGGATGGAGCGCCAGAGGGTGCTCGCCGATCGCTCGCGTTCGTTCCACTTCCTGGTGTGGGAAGGGGCGCTCCTGTCCCGTCTCTGCTCGCCGGCCGTGATGGCCGCCCAGATGAAGGCTTTGATGCCGTGGCTGGCGGATGGGAACGTTCGGCTGGGTATCGTTCCTTTTGAAGCCGATCTGCAAGTGCCTGTGGGAGTCGGGTTCTCGATCCATGACGGCACGTTGGTGATCACCGAGTCCTGGCACGCGGAGATGTGGCTGGACGATCCGGCGGACGTCGCGCTCCACACCCGGGCATGGGACGCGCTGGCGGAGAGCGCCGTGTACGGCCCGGCGGCACACCGGGTGATCGTCAGGTCCTGGCGGGTGCCGCGTGATGATCACTGAGGAAGCAGGGTCCCTCTGTCGGCGGGGCCCTTCGGCGCGGCCCGCACCCCCGCGCGGGGCCCACCCCCGGGGGGCTTAAAACAAAAAACCGCCCACCCGAACAA
>NZ_JBHVET010000728.1:0-4235 GCF_042802135.1 Kitasatospora sp. NPDC057512 | reverse complement strand
ATCCGGACGTCGTCGAGCACGATGCGGCAGTGCGTGGCGGCGCGGCAGCCGAGCGGGGCCGCGACGGGCTCGATGCGGACGCCGGGCGCGTCGGTCGGCACCATCGCGGCGGCGCCGTCCGGCCCGTCGCCGTAGCGGCCGACGACCATGACGAGGTCGGCGTAGGCGGCCCCGGTGATCCACATCTTCTCGCCGGAGACGATCAGGTCGCCGCTGCCGTCCTCGGCCGGACGGATGCGGGTCGTCATGCCGCTGAGGTCGGAGCCCGCGCCGGGCTCGCTGAAGCCCACGCAGGCGAGCCGGCCGCTCGTCAGCTGCCCGAGGTAGCGGTGGCGCTGCTCGCGGTCGCCGAAGCGGCGGACGACCGCCGCGGCGATCCCCTGGACCGTCATCACGCTGCGCAGCGAGCTGCACAGGGCGCCGACGTGGGCGGTGAGTTCGCCGTTCTCCCGGCCGGTGCGGCCGGGCCCGCCGAAACGGGCCGGCACCTCGGCGCAGAGCACTCCCGTCGCACCGAGCTCGCGCAGCAGCTCGACGGGGATCCGGCCGGCCGCGTCCCAGGCGGCCGGCCCGTCGCCGACCAGGGCGTCGATCGCGGCGGTGTCGAAGCCCGTCGCGCCGGTGCCCGTGGCGGCCGTGCCCGTTCCGCCCGTACCGGTGGCGCCGCCGCTCATGCGTCCCCGGTCTCGCGCAGGCGCAGCACCATGGCCGCCATGGCGCGGATGCTGCGGAAGTTGTCCCGGTTCAGCTCGGCGCCGACGATCTCGATGTCGTACTCGTCCTCCAGGAACACCACCAGTTCCATGGCGAACATCGAGGAGATCGCGCCGGTGGCGAAGAGGTCCTGCTCGACCTCGGGTTCGGCGCCGGTGTGTCCGACGAGGAAGGCGCTCAGCGCCTGCTCGACGGCGGTCGTCCCGGTACCGGCGTTCGCGGTGGTCATGTGTCCGTACCTTTCGTAGTTCCGTGCTGGCCGTTCGGGGCCAGCCGTTTCGGGGAGGGCCGGTGTGCTCAGCCGTACGTGTAGAAGCCCCGGCCGGACTTGCGGCCGTGGTGCCCGTCGCGGACCTTCCGGAGCATCAGCTCGCAGGGGTCGCACTCGGGGTCGCCGGTGCGCTCGTGCAGGACCCGCAGCGAGTCGACGAGGTTGTCGATGCCGATCAGGTCGGCGGTGCGCAGCGGCCCGGTGGTGTGGCCGAGGCAGCCTTCCAGCAGCCCGTCCACCGTCTCGGCGGAGGCGACGCCCTCCTGCACGAGCATCGCGGCCCGGTTGATCAGCGGGTGCAGCAGCCGGTTGACGACGAAGCCCGGTGCGTCGTTGACCACCAGCGCCGTGCGGCCGAGCGCGGTCAACAGCGAGGTGACGGCGGTCATCGTGGCGTCGCCGGTGGCCCGGCCGCGGATCACCTCGACCATGGTGATCAGGTAGGCCGGGTTCATGAAGTGCACGCCGACGAGCTCCTCGCCGCGCGCCACCCAGCCCGCCATCTCGTCGATGGGGATGCACGAGGTGTTGGAGATCAGCAGGGTGCCGGGGGCGACCAGCCCGGAGACCTCGGTCAGCACCTCGCGCTTGACCTCGGCGACCTCCACGACGGCCTCGACGACGGCGGTCGCGTCGGCGATGTCGGCCGGCGAGGTGGTGGTGGCCAGTGTGCCGTGGGCGCGGCCCGTGGGGAGGGCCCCCAGCAGCTGGGCGTGCTTCAGCTTGCGGCGGATCGCCGTCCGGGCCGTGGCCAGGGTCGGCTCGTCGACGTCGACGAGGGTGACGTCCACGCCGTGGCCGAGGGCGAGGGCGGCGATGTTGGTGCCCATGACGCCGCCGCCGATGACGGCGAGGCGGTGCTGTTCGTGACGGTCAGTCATCGTGTCCCTCCCGGGTGGTGGTGAAGTGCTCGTCGAGCCAGGAGTCGACGGCCCGCGCGGTGGTCCCGGCGTGGGCGCCGATCAGGGTGAAGTGGTCGCCCGGAACGGTCACCGGGGTGAGGTCGCCGGAGAGGTCCCACGGGAGGCGGACGGCGCCGTCCCCGCCCTCGGGGCCGCCCGGCTCGCCGCCGTGGCGGACCAGCAGGGTCGGCAGGTCCGCGGTGTACGGGACGTGGCCGCGCCAGTCCTGGACGTAGTAGTGGGCGAGCGCGGTCAGCCAGTCGTCCCCGCCGATGCCGCCCGCGTCGACGCCCCCGGGGTTGCCCAGGAGCACGGCGGCCGGCAGGGTGCCGATGATCTCGTCGGGGGCACCGGCCGACTGCGGGGCGAAGCTGTCCAGCAGCACCAGCGCGGCGGGGCCCCGGCCCAGTTCGGCGAGGCGCACGGCGAGGGCCTGCGCGACCAGCCCGCCGGAGGAGTAGCCGACGAGGACGAACGGGCCGGCCTCCGGGGCGGTCTCCGGGGCGGCGAGCACCGTCCGGACGCACAGGTCGAGCAGCGCGTCCGGGCCGGCGGCCAGCGGCTCCCCCGCCGTGTAGCCGGGGATCACCGCGGACAGGACGTGCCGGGGGCGGCGGAAGCCCTGCACCACCCGGACGAACTCCTGGGCGTCGCCCGCGCCGAACGACGGCAGGCAGACGAGCGTCGGCCCGACGGTGTCCGCCGACCGGCGGGTGAGCGGGACCAGGGGCGGGACGCCCGCCAGCTCGTCCGCGCCGGCGAAGCGGGGCCGGAACCGGGCCAGCCCGGCGATCATCCGTACGGCGTCGGCGCCCTGGCCGAGGCCGTTCGCCCGCAGGTACAGGGCGGCCAGCGTCTCGGCGGCCGGTGTCGCGGTGTCCCCGGCCCGCCCCGTACCGTCCGCGGATTCCGGCGCGGCGGCCAGCGCGAAGCGGGGCGCGGCCCGCTCCGGTCCGCCGTCCTGCCGCACCGGGCCCTCGGCGAGCCGCCCCCCCAGGTACGCGGCCGTCAGGGCGGGGGTGGGGTGGTCGAAGACCAGCGGACCGCTCAGCCGCAGACCGGTGGCCCCGGCGAGCCGCTTGCGCAGCTCCAGGGCGCTCAGCGAGGTGAACCCCTGCTCCAGGAACGTGGCGTCCGGGTCGACGGCCGCCGCGTCCGGGTGGCCGAGCGCGGCGGCGGCGTGCTCCCGGACCACCTCCAGCAGGACCGCCTCCCGCTCCCGCGCCGACCGCGCCCCGCCGAGCCGGGCGGACAGCCGGACGGCGGCGGACGACCGCCGCGCACCGGCGCCCTCGTCGCCCGCGGACCCGTCACCGTCCCCGTCCTCCTGCTCCAGGACCCGCAGGGCGTCGGGAAGCGCGGAGAGCAGCGGGCTCGGCCGGTGCAGCGTGTACAGCGGCACGAACCGCGCCCAGTCGACGTCGGCGACGACGAGCAGCGTCTCGTCGTCGTCCAGCGCCTGGGCGAGCCCCTCGATGCCGCGCTCTGGAGCCATCGTCCGCAGCCCGTACGCGCTCAGCTGCTCACCCGCCTCCCCAGCGCCCATGCCGCCGCCGCCCCACAGGCCCCAGGCCACCGAGGTGGCCGCCAGTCCGGCCGCGCGCCGCCGCTCGGCCAGGGCGTCCAGCGCCGCGTTGGCGGCGCCGTACCCGGCCAGCAGCCCGCTGCCCCAGGTGGCGGCACCGGAGGAGAACAGCACGAAGGCGTCCAGCTCCAGTCCGCGCTCGACCGACAGCTCGTGCAGGTGCAGGGCGCCGCCGACCTTCACCTCGGAGACCTCCTGCAGCCCGGCGTCGGTCAGCGCGGCGACCGGCGCCCCGTGGCCGGTGCCCGCCGAGTGCACCACCGCCGACAGCGCGGGGCCGGTGGCGGCGACGCGGTCCAGCAGCGCGCCGACCGCGGGCCGCTCGGCGACGTCGCAGGCGACCACCTCGACGGCGCTGCCGAGGGCCGCCAGTGCGGCCGCCAGCTCGGGGACTCCGGGCGCGGCCGGGCCGGAGCGGCCGGCCAGCACCACGCGCGGGGTGCCGCGCTCGGCCAGCAGCCGCGCCGTCCGGCCGCCGATCAGGCCCGTACCGCCGGTGATCAGCGCCGTCCCGGCGGTCCGCCACGGCTCGGCGGAGCCGGCGGGTCCGGCGGGTCCGGCCGCCGGGCGCGGGGCGCGCACCAGGCGGCGCGCGAACGCCCCCGTGCCGCGCAGCGCGACCTGGTCCTCGCCCTCCGGCCCCGCGGCGAGCAGCCCGGCCAGCCGGTCCCCGGCCGAGGCGTCGAACCCGGCCGACGTGTCCGATCCGGCCGACGCGTCCGCCCCGGCCGGGAGGTCGACCAGGCCGCCCCACAGCTTGGCC
>NZ_JBHVET010000727.1:0-4259 GCF_042802135.1 Kitasatospora sp. NPDC057512 | reverse complement strand
GGCCCTACGGCCAGGGGTAGCCCACCTGCTCGGGGTCGTACCCTCCGCAGAGCTCGGCGGTGGCGCGGGGGTCGCCCGCGGTCAGCCGCGCTTCGAGGCGCTCGGCCTGCTCCGAGGGGTCGTCCGCGGAGATCGGGAGGGTCGTCAGGAACTGGGCCCAGGGCAGATCCGTCTCCTCCCGGCCGGGGGGATGCCGCAGGATGACGTCGATCCGGTCGGGTTCCAGGCGGGAGGCCCAGACGGCCTCCAGCTCGCACTCCCACCTGGCGAGCCAGTCCTCGCGTCCCCTCAGCCCTTCCTCCAGCAGCGTCGCGACCACTGCCCCCGGCCACTCCCAGCCGCGGTCCGCTTCGGCTCGCAGCACCTCGGCCTCGTACTGGTCCACGGCGAACCGGAACTCCGGCAGGTCGAAGCCCCGCCCAGCCGGGTCGCGCCAGCTTGCCCAGACGACATGCTCTCCGTCCCGACTGACCGTCACGTACAGGGCACTGCAGCACTGTTCCAGGCCACACCCGGATACCGCGAGCCGGACCTCCTGGGGCACGGCCGTGGCATGCAAGGGCCCGCCCCGGCCCAGGAGGTACCGGGGGCCTGATCCGACGAACCGGGGGCCGCCCGACTCCTGGCTGCGGAGGGTCAGTTCGGCCAGGAGGTCCCGGCCGCTGACGACCGGGCGGACCTCCAGGTAGCCCTCCCCGGGCGGTGGGCAGAGGATGTTCAGGTCGAGGATGTCCGGTTCCGTGGCCACCGGCCCATGATCGCGGAGCCTTCCACCGCTGTCATGCGAATTTCACACGGCCCGCGCTCAGGGCGGCGGTTCGGGCCGCCCTCGCCCCTCTCCCCGTCCAGGCAAGGAGTCGCCACCCCACCGTTCGACGCGTGGATGGGGCGCGAACCGTCGTGCTGGCGCTCCGGCGGATGGGGCGACCGGGTTGGTGAACTCCATGCGGAGCGAGGACGGCGCGACCGCCCGTGCACCCGGGCCGGCACGAAGGCGCCCTCCCGATCGCCGCGGAGCGGTCGGGAGGGCGCCCGGTCGGACACGCGGACGGGGGCGTCAGCCCCAGTTGCCCACCAGCGGGATGTCGCCCGGGTTGCCGAACTTCCTGCTGTAGACCACCAGGTCGGAGTTCTCGGCGGCCCCGTAGAAGGTCTGGTCGCCGGGCCGGTAGACGCCGATGGTCTCCTTGCCGGTGCCGTCCCAGTCGCCCTTGACCGGGCGGTCGCCGGGGTTGCCGAACCTGACGCCCGGGCGCGGGTGCTCCGTCTCGTTGGAGTCGTTCAGGTAGAAGGTCTGGGTCTGCGGGTCGTAGACGGCGACGGTGGTGGTGCCGTTGCCGTCCCAGTCGCCGACCAGCGGCTTCCAGCCCTCGTTGCCCAGCCTGATCCGGTACTTGACGGTGGCGTTGTCGTCGGACAGGTAGAAGTACTGGTCGCTGGGCCGGTAGACGCCGACCGTGCTCCGCCCCTGCCCGCTCCAGTCGCCGACCAGCGGGATGTCACCGGGGACACCGAACGGGAAGGTGGCGGCCACGGTGGCTTTGTCGTAGGACAGTTGGAAGGTCGCGGTGTCGCGGTGGTAGACGCCGACGGTGTCGGTGCCCGGCCCGTTCCAGTGGCCCGTCAGCGGGACGACGTCGCCGCCCCCGCCGCCGAACACGGCCTGGCCGGTGTACCAGCCGTTGTGGGCGGCCTGGCCGAAGCTGCCGTCCGACGGCCGGTACACGCCCACCGAGGCGGGCGCCGGCGTGGGCGTGGCGTCGACCACGGCCTTGCCGATCCGCTTCTGCGCCGCGACGGTCAGCGGCACCGTGTTCGGCTGGTCCGGGCCGAGCCAGCGGAAGTTCTGCAGGTAGACGACGCGGGGGTCCTGCGCGGCGATCGCGCGGTACTCGGCGTTGTACGCCGCGATGTCCGCGTCGGTCTTGCCCGAGTAGCAGCCGTCGGCGACCCGGTACGCGTTGGTGGACTCCGGGAAGAGCATCAGGTGCTGGTCCGGCGAGGAGAGGAAGGTCTTCAGGTTCGCCAGCCGCCACTGGATCTCGCCGCGGCCCGCGCAGTAGTGGTCGAAGCCGACGATGTCGACGGTGGACGGGATCGGCGCGCTCTGCTCGGCGTTCCAGTGGTCGAGGCTCATGATCAGCGTCTTGTCCGGGAACGCGGCCCTGATCTGCTCGGCCTGCGTCTGGACCTGGGCGGGGCTGAGGCCGTGCGAGTAGGCCTCGTCCGTCATGTCGACGGCGCCGATCTTGTCGATGTTCGACCCGATGCGCCGCACCAGGTTCAGGAGGTTCTGCGCGGCGTTCGGGTTCGGGTTGACCTGCCAGTCACCCGGCGAGCGCGGGACCACCGTCTCCTGGTTGAGGTCGATCACGCAGGCGGCCGGCAGGCACTGGTCCAGGAACTCCAGGCGGGGGTCCTGGTCGCGCAGGTAGTTGTTGAAGTTGGTCCACTGCGCCACCTCGGGCGCGTGGTTGACGCTGAAGTTCGGCTCGTTGGGGTCCCGGATGTCGAAGAACCCGTAGTAGCCGAGCCCGCCCAGCATGGAGACCCGCAGGTCGTCCGCCGTGGTGACCTGGCCGGCCGCCGAGTGGTGGGCGCCGAGCGAGACGTAGCCGTCGCGGGGCAGCTTGGCGGCGGTGCGGCCGGAGAACACCGTCGTGCCGTTGACCTTGACGGTCGCCTGCTGCCGGTCGCCGGTCGCCAGCGCGGCCGACACCTCGTAGGCGCCGGCCGGCGGGACGGCGGGCAGTGCGGTCGGGGTGCCGCCCTGGAAGAGCGTCAGCCCGCCGTCGGCCTGGACCCGCAGGCCGAGCGCGATGTCCTCGGCGTCCACGGCGCCCGTGCCGCCCGAGGCGTTGCTGACGGCGAGGGACGCCCAGTCCTGGCCGGAGGTGCTGCCGACCACGGGGGTCAGCACGGCGTGCACCGTGTAGGCGCCGCTCTGGACGTCCGAGGTGGCCGGCTTGTTCAGGCGGACGGCCGAGGTGCCCTTGGGGAACGAGAGCACGTTCGGGTGGGCCGGGCTGTTGACCTGCACCGAGTCCGCCGGCGGGTTGAGGGCCAGGCCCTTGACGCCCGACACGGCGGTGTAGTTGGCGGAGATCAGGCTCGGCTGGCGGGCGCCGAGGTCCTGGTTGAGGCCGTGGTCGGCGGTGGCGTTGGGCGCGCCGTCGAAGGTGTCGACGAGCGGCTTGGCGCTGCGGGTGGCGCTGGTGTCGATCCGGCTGACGTTCAGGCCGTGGCCGGCGCCGTCGCCGAAGGTGGTGACGCGGTTCGGGTCGGAGAGGTAGGCGCCGAGGTAGAGGAACTCGCTGCCCGGCCAGCGGGTCACCCCGGCCGGCGCGGAGACGGTGAACGGGGTGCCGTTCACCGTCAGGGTGACGGCGCGGTCGGCGCCGGTGGAGACGGTGAGCGAGACGGCGTACTGCGCCGTCGGCGCCACCGTGCCGGTCCAGAAGGGGTTCTCGCCGCCGCCACCGTGGAAGAGGGCGAGCTTGCCGCCCGAGCTGACGGTCAGGCCGAGGTCGACGTCGCCGCCGGTGACGTAGCCGTTGCTCCGGTGGCTGCGGCTCAGCACGATCGAGCCCCAGTCGGCACCGCCGGTGTCGCCGACGACCGGGTCGATCACCGTCGAGACGGTGTAGTGGCCGGTGTCGTCCGCGACGGCCGGCGCGCCGAGCATGATCGCGGAGACGCCCTTGGCGAACAGCAGCTTGTCGGGGTGGTCCGGATGACTGGTCTGGACGAACCACTGGTCGGGCGCGGTCGAGGTGTCCCAGCGGCCGGAGACCCGGGTGTAGGAGATCCCGTGCTGCCCGGCCGGCGGCGACTGCCGGGCGTCCAGGCCGACGTTCAGTCCGTACAGCGGGTCGGTGTCCAGGGCCGGGTCCAGCCGGAAGGTGTCCGCGAAGGCGCGCGTGGCGTTGAGGTCCACCGGCGTCGGGCCGGACCCGTCACCGGCTGGTGCGCCGACTGGTGCGCCGGGTGATGTGCCGGCGGGTGCGGCGGCCGCCGTGGTGGGTGAGAGGCCGGCGGGCAGCAGTGCCAGCGCGAGCGCCGAGGCGCCCGCGAGCAGTCCGCGGCCCAGGCGTTGAGTGGGTATCACCGAGTGTTCGTCTCCCGGTCGTCGAATCGGCGACGCGGGTGTGCGCCCCCGAGGGGAGAGCGGACACAGCGGTGTCGTACCCCAGCTCAGCGACCTTCCCCCCGGACGGGATCATAGAGGGTGGGTACGAACGGCCGCGCCGGGTATGCCC
>NZ_JBHVET010000726.1:0-4269 GCF_042802135.1 Kitasatospora sp. NPDC057512 | reverse complement strand
GGCGGGCGGGCTTGTCGGTGGGTGGCCATAGACTCGATGTGCCATGAGTAGCCTCTTTGACGACCTTCCGCTCCCCGGTTTCGAGGCACCCGCCGCCGGGTCGAAGCAGCCCGACGCGCCCGTCGACGCCATCGGTGAGGAGCCCCCGCCGTACGAGGAGGAGGCCCCGTACGACGCGTACGAGGAGGCCATCCCGGACGGCCTGTTCCAGACCGACCACGCCGCCGAGGCGGAGCGGGACGCCTGGTACCGCAACGGCGCGGCGCGGACGGTGGTGGACCCGGCGCAGCTGCTGGAGGGGATGAACGACCCGCAGCGCGAGGCGGTGCTGCACGCGGGCTCGCCGCTGCTGATCGTGGCCGGCGCCGGCTCGGGCAAGACCCGGGTGCTGACCCACCGGATCGCCCACCTGCTGGGCGCCCGCGGGGTGCAGCCGGGGGAGATCCTGGCGATCACCTTCACCAACAAGGCGGCCGGCGAGATGCGCGAGCGCGTCGAGGCGCTGGTCGGCCCGCGCGCCCGGGCGATGTGGGTCTCCACCTTCCACAGCGCCTGCGTGCGCATCCTGCGCCGCGAGTCCAAGCAGCTGGGCTTCACCTCCAGCTTCTCGATCTACGACTCGGCCGACTCGCAGCGGCTGATGTCGCTGGTCTGCCGCGACCTCGACCTGGACCCGAAGCAGTTCCCGCCGAAGTCGTTCACGGCGAAGGTCAGCAACCTCAAGAACGAGCTGATCGACGAGGAGACCTTCGCCGACCAGGCCGCCAACCCGATGGAGAAGAAGCTCGCCGAGGCGTACGCGCTCTACCAGCGGCGGCTGCGCGAGGCCAACGCGCTGGACTTCGACGACATCATCATGACGACGGTGAACCTGCTGCAGGCCTTCCCCGACGTCGCCGAGCACTACCGGCGCCGGTTCCGGCACATCCTGGTCGACGAGTACCAGGACACCAACCACGCCCAGTACATGCTGGTCCGGGAGCTCAGCGGCGGATCCGTCGCCGCCGCGCCCAGGCGCACCGTGGACGGCGAGCCGGTGAACCCGGCGGCCGGGCGGCTGGCCGAGGTGCCGCCGGCCGAGCTGTGCGTGGTCGGTGACGCGGACCAGTCGATCTACGCCTTCCGCGGCGCGACCATCCGCAACATCCTCCAGTTCGAGGAGGACTACCCGAACGCGACCACGATCCTGCTGGAGCAGAACTACCGCTCCACCCAGACCATCCTGAGCGCCGCCAACGCCGTCATCGAGCGCAACGCCAACCGCCGCGAGAAGAAGCTCTGGACGGCCGGGGACCACGGCGAGAAGGTCGTCGGCTACGTCGCGGACGACGAGCACGGCGAGGCCCAGTTCATCGCCGACGAGATCGACCGGCTCACCGACAAGGGCGAGGCCAAGCCCGGCGACGTCGCGATCTTCTACCGGACCAACGCCCAGTCCCGCGTGTTCGAGGAGGTGTTCATCCGGGTCGGCCTGCCGTACAAGGTGGTCGGCGGGGTGCGCTTCTACGAGCGCAAGGAGGTCCGGGACGTCCTGGCGTACCTGCGGGTGCTCTCCAACCCGGAGGACACCGTGCCGCTGCGCCGGATCCTCAACGTGCCCAAG
Organism: Kitasatospora sp. NPDC057512; assembly: GCF_042802135.1. NCBI lineage: Bacteria > Bacillati > Actinomycetota > Actinomycetes > Kitasatosporales > Streptomycetaceae > Kitasatospora > Kitasatospora sp. NPDC057512. Next base: position 2,666 of record NZ_JBHVET010000726.1, on the reverse strand, counting down.
CGCGGCATCGGCGAGCGGGCCGAGGCGATGATCGACGCGCTGGCCTCGCGGGAGCGGATCTCCTTCGCCCAGGCGCTGGTGCGGGTCGACGAGGCGTACGGGATGGCCGCGCGCTCGGCCAACGCCGTCAGGAAGTTCAACACCCTGATGGCCGGACTGCGCCAGGTGGTCGAGTCGGGCGCGGGCCCGGCGGCGGTGCTGGAGGCCGTCCTGGAGGAGACCGGCTACCTGGCCGAGCTCCAGGCCTCCACCGACCCGCAGGACGAGACCCGGGTGGAGAACCTCCAGGAGCTCGCCTCCGTCGCCCTGGAGTACGAGCAGGACCCGGGCGAGCGGCCGGACGCCGGCGAGGAGGGCACGCCGCCGGTCGGCTCGCTGGCCGACTTCCTGGAGCGGGTCGCGCTGGTCGCCGACTCGGACCAGATCCCGGACGACGACGAGGACGGGCAGGGCGTCATCACGATGATGACCCTGCACACGGCCAAGGGCCTGGAGTTCCCCGTCGTCTTCCTGACCGGCATGGAGGACGGGATCTTCCCGCACATGCGGGCGCTCAACCAGGTCAAGGAGCTGGAGGAGGAGCGCCGGCTCGCGTACGTCGGGCTCACCCGGGCCCGCGAGCGGCTGTACCTGACCCGCTCGGTGCTGCGCAGCGCCTGGGGGCAGCCGGCCTACAACCCGGCCTCGCGGTTCCTGGAGGAGATCCCGGAGACGCTGGTGGAGTGGAAGCGCACCGGGGCGGCCCAGGCGCCGGTCCAGCGCGGCTACTCCTCGGGCTCGTCCTGGGGCAAGTCCTCGTCCGGGGGCGGGAGTTCGCGTTCCTCCTCGTCGGCCGCGGCGGCCAAGCCGAAGGCCGGCTGGGGGCAGTCGGCGCGGCGCGGTGGCCAGCTGGTGGAGCGCGAGGCGGTCTCGCTCGCGGTCGGCGACCGGGTCACCCACGACAGCTTCGGGCTGGGCACGGTGGTGGCCGTCACGGGCGTCGGCGACCGGGCGCAGGCCACCGTCGACTTCGGCACCGACGGGCGCAAGCAGCTGCTGCTGCGCTACGCGCCGGTCGAGAAGCTCTGAGCGGGGCTCTGCCCCGCGGAGGGGCCCCGACCCGCTAGCGCGGGTCCAGCCCGTTCGAGAGGAGCCAGGGCAGCGGGTCGATCGGCCCGTTGCCCTGCGGCCGGATCTCGAAGTGCAGGTGCGGGCCGGTGCTGTTGCCGCTGCTGCCGACGAAGGCGATCACGTCGCCCTGCTTCACCGGGCCCTTGCGCACCTTGTACGCCCGCAGGTGGCAGTACCAGGCCTCGGTGCCGTCGGGCATCTTGAGGATCGTCATGTAGCCGTAGAACGGGTTCCACTGGGTGCGGATCGTGCCGTCGGTCACGGCGTAGACCTCGGAGCCGCCGTCCACCGGGAAGTCGATGCCGGTGTGCCGGTTGGCCCAGTGGGTGCCGGCCTCGCCGAACAGTTCGCCGAGTCCGTGCCGGGCGACCGGCATGACCACCGCGGGCTTGACCGGCTCGGGGGCCGGCTCGGCGGTGGGCTGCGCGATGGGCTGCGCGGTGGGGGCCTCGGTGGGCTGGGTGCCGGCCAGCGGCTGGCGGGCGTCGCCGCGCGAGGCCTGGGCCGGTGCGCCGGCCGCGACCGCCTGGGTCGCCGCCTGCGCGGCCGCGGTGTCCGGCGCCGTGGCCTGCGGCGTCCGTCCGGCGGCCTGGGCGCGCTGCTGGTCGGCCTCCCCCTGCACGGTCACCGCCGCGGCGGCGGCCACCCCGAGCGCGGCCACCGACGGCAGCGCGACCCGGAACAGGGCCGTCCGGGTGGCCGCCTTGGCGGCGCCGCGGCGCTGGGCGCGGGACTGCTCGCGGGCGGCGAGGCGCAGCTCCGCGCGGGTCGGACGGGCGGCTGCATCGGGAGCCATCGGGGGCTGCCTCCTCGGTGGGCCTCGGGCGTCGTCGGACGAGGGGAAAACAGCCGTGACTGTAGTCCCAAGGGCGACGCCCCGGAAAAACCTCCGGATGTCAAGGGGTCGGCCGGGGGGTCTGTGCGGAGGTTGCGGGAAGGACGGGTATACCCGCTGGTAGCAAGGCCCGGAGCTGTGACTTTGCCCTCCTCTTCGGAGGCGGCGCGGTCAACCGTGCCGGGTGGCGCTAACCTCCCCTCAGGTTGGTTATTGACCGTTAACCGCGCCGGCGGCCCACGAGGCCCGGTCGGATGGTGGACGACGAGGTCCAGGAGGCAGTCATGAGTGTGTCGGGGCCGATCCGTGTGGTGGTCGCCAAGCCCGGGCTCGACGGTCACGACCGTGGTGCCAAGGTCATCGCGCGAGCCCTGCGCGACGCCGGTATGGAGGTCATCTACACCGGACTGCACCAGACGCCCGAGCAGGTCGTCGACACCGCGATCCAGGAGGACGCGGACGGCATCGGGCTGTCGATCCTCTCCGGTGCCCACATGACGCTGTGCGCGCGGGTGCTGGAACTGCTGAAGGAGCGCGACGCCGAGGACATCAAGGTCTTCTGCGGGGGGATCATCCCGGACGAGGACATCGCCGAGCTCAAGGCGCTGGGCGTCGCGGACATCTTCACCCCGGGCACGCCGACCCGGGACGTGGTCGCCTGGGTCGAGTCGAACCTGCGGGCCGGCTGAGCCACGGCGCGTCGAGCGGGCCGGCCCTCCCG
>NZ_JBHVET010000725.1:0-4272 GCF_042802135.1 Kitasatospora sp. NPDC057512 | reverse complement strand
GCGTCAGACCGCGATGACGGTGATCAGCGCGACCAGGCCGAGCAGGGTGGGGGCGATGACCCACCAGCACCAGCGGACCTCGACCGGGCCCGCGGCGGAGGGGCGGGCGGCGTTGCGCTCGGCCATCTCCTGGAGGACGGCGGTGACCTGGTCGGACCAGGCGCGGGTCGGGTCGGGCGAGCCCTGGACGACCGGGTTGGTCCGCTTGGCCATCCCCAGCCCCAGACCGGTCCGCGAGGCGTGCTCGGCGGCGCTGGGGCGCTGCGCCCGGGTGGCCCGCTTGCGCTGCCGCAGCGACACCGGCACCGCCCAGACCTGGAACTTCTTCCCGCCCGCGAGCAGTTCGACCGAGTACCCCGCGCGCAGCGCGTCCACCGAGGCCCACGGCGCGACGACGGTCCGCCACGGGTTGCGCACCACCAGCCGGTCGCGCCCGGCCGTCACGGCCGGCCGCAGCGTGTACGCGATCACCGGGAAGGCGAACACCGGCACCGCGGCGAGCGAGACGTACGGCGTCTTGCCCGTCCCGCTCACCACCGCGTCGCCGATCAGCCAGGCGGCGACCACCAGCAGCAGCACTCCGGAGATCACACCGGGGACAGAGCGGTACACGCGGTCCGCGTACTCGGGCTCCCCGTCGGGGGCGGCGGGGCCCTGGCGGGGCTTGCCGTCGGAATCGGTCATGCCGACGATTCTGCCCCATGCCCCTCACCCTGAGGTCTCGGTCCGGCCACGAATGGCAGGTGCTCTGGCGGCCCACTACGCGCGTAGATATGCTGCTCTGGTGACTATGTCCACTGTTGCAGCCAATGCCCTCGGCGTTGCGGGCAGCGGCCTTCAGGACGTTGCTGCGTCCGAGGCCTCGCTCCGCCGGTTCCTGCACGGCCTGCCCGGCGTCGACCAGGTCGGCCTGGAGGCGCGTGCCGCCGCTCTCGGTACCCGCTCGATCAAGACCACGGCGAAGGCGTACGCCATCGACCTGGCGATCTCGATGATCGACCTGACCACGCTGGAGGGCGCGGACACGGTCGGCAAGGTGCGCGCGCTGTGCGCCAAGGGCAGGACCCCCGACCCGACCGACCCGACCACCCCCCGCGTCGCCGCCATCTGCGTCTACCCGGACATGGTCGCCACCGCGAAGGCCGCCCTGAAGGGCACCGACATCCAGGTCGCCTCCGTGGCCACCGCCTTCCCGGCCGGCCGCGCCGCCCTCCCGGTCAAGCTCGCCGACACCGCCGACGCGGTGGCCGCGGGCGCCGACGAGATCGACATGGTGATCGACCGCGGCGCCTTCCTCTCCGGCCGCTACCTCGACGTCTTCAACGAGATCGTGGCCGTCAAGGAGGCGTGCAAGCGCCCCGACGGCAGCTCCGCCCACCTCAAGGTGATCTTCGAGACCGGCGAGCTCCAGACCTACGACAACGTCCGCCGGGTCTCCTGGCTGGCGATGCTGGCCGGCGCCGACTTCATCAAGACCTCCACCGGGAAGGTCGCCGTCAACGCGACCCCGCCGGTCACCCTGCTGATGCTGGAGGCGGTCCGCGACTTCCGCGCGGCCACCGGCGTCCAGGTCGGCGTCAAGCCCGCCGGCGGCATCCGCACCACCAAGGACGCCATGAAGTACCTGGTGATGGTCAACGAGACCCTCGGCGACGACTGGCTGACCCCGCACTGGTTCCGCTTCGGCGCCTCCAGCCTGCTCAACGACCTGCTGATGCAGCGCCAGAAGCTGGCCACCGGCCGCTACTCCGGCCCCGACTACGTGACGGTGGACTGATCACCATGGCCAAGAAGAAGAACACCGAGGAGCCCGTGGCCAAGCCCGCCGGCGGCCTCTTCGCCTACGCCCCGGCCCCCGAGTCCCCGGCCGCCGCGGGCGACATCGCCACCTCCTACGGCCACTTCATCGGCGGCGAGTTCGTCGACTCCTCCGGCAACGAGGCCCTGAAGACGGTCAACCCGGCCACCGAGCAGGTGCTCGCCGAGTTCGCCCAGGGCACCGAGGAGGACGTGGACCGCGCGGTCGCCGCCGCCCGCAAGGCCTTCGCCGACTGGTCGGCGCTGCCCGGCAGCGAGCGCGCCAAGTACCTGTTCCGGATCGCCCGGATCATCCAGGAGCGCAGCCGCGAGCTGGCCGTGCTGGAGTCGATCGACAACGGCAAGCCGATCCGCGAGACCCGTGACGTCGACCTGCCGCTGGTCGCCGCGCACTTCTTCTACTACGCGGGCTGGGCCGACAAGCTGGACTACGCCGGCTTCGGTCCGAACCCGAAGCCGCTGGGCGTGGCCGGCCAGGTCATCCCGTGGAACTTCCCGCTGCTGATGCTGGCGTGGAAGATCGCGCCCGCGCTGGCGACCGGCAACACGGTCGTCCTGAAGCCGGCCGAGACCACCCCGCTGACCGCGCTGCGCTTCGCCGAGATCTGCCGCCAGGCCGGTCTGCCGAAGGGCGTCGTCAACATCGTCACCGGCGACGGCCGCACCGGCGCCGCGCTGACCTCCCACCCGGACGTCAACAAGGTCGCGTTCACCGGCTCCACCCCGGTCGGCCGCGCCATCGCCAAGCAGCTGGCCGGCACCCGCAAGAAGCTCTCGCTGGAGCTGGGCGGCAAGGCCGCGAACATCGTCTTCGACGACGCGCCGATCGACCAGGCCGTCGAGGGCATCGTCAACGGCATCTTCTTCAACCAGGGCCACGTCTGCTGCGCCGGTTCGCGCCTGCTGGTCCAGGAGTCGGTCCAGGACGAGCTGCTGGACGCCCTGAAGCGCCGGATGGGCACCCTGCGGGTCGGCGACCCGCTGGACAAGAACACCGACATCGGCGCCATCAACTCCGCCGCGCAGCTGGCCCGGATCACCGCGCTGACCGAGGCCGGCGAGGCCGAGGGCGCCGAGCGCTGGTCGCCGGCCTGCGAACTCCCGGGCACCGGCTTCTGGTTCAAGCCGACCCTGTTCACCGGCGTCAGCCAGGCCCACCGGATCGCCCAGGAGGAGATCTTCGGCCCGGTCCTGTCGGTGCTGACCTTCCGCACCCCCGCCGAGGCGGTCGAGAAGGCCAACAACACCCCGTACGGCCTCTCCGCCGGCATCTGGACGGAGAAGGGCTCGCGCATCCTCTGGATGGCGGACCGGCTCAGGGCCGGCGTGGTCTGGGCCAACACCTTCAACAAGTTCGACCCGACCTCGCCGTTCGGCGGCTACAAGGAGTCGGGCTACGGCCGCGAGGGTGGCCGCCACGGTCTGGAGCCCTACCTGAATGTCGAGGCCCTCGATGTCTGATGTCGCAACGCGTCTTGACGTCTTCAAGACCTACAAGCTGTACGTCGGCGGGAAGTTCCCGCGCTCCGAGAGCGGGCGGGTGTACGAGGTGACGGACTCCAAGGGCGAGTGGCTCGCCAACGTCCCGCTGGGCACCCGCAAGGACACCCGCGACGCCGTCCTGGCCGCCCGCAAGGCGGTCAAGGGCTGGGCCGGCACCACCGCGTACAACCGCGGCCAGGTGCTGTACCGGGTGGCCGAGATGCTCCAGGGCCGACGCGAGCAGTTCGCCGCCGAGGTGGCCGTCTCCGAGGGCATCGGCCCGAAGAAGGCCGCCGCGCTGGTGGACGCCGCGATCGACCGCTGGGTCTGGTACGCGGGCTGGACCGACAAGGTCGCCCAGATCGCGGGCGGCGCCAACCCGGTCGCCGGCCCGTACTTCAACCTCTCCTCCCCGGAGCCGACCGGTGTGGTCGGGGTCGTCGCCCCGCAGGCCGGGTACGGGCACTCGCTGCTCGGCCTGGTCTCGGTGATCGCCCCGGCGATCGCCACCGGGAACACGGTCGTGGTCGCGGCCGCCGCGGACGCCCCGCTGCCCGCGCTGTCGCTGGGCGAGGTGCTGGCCACCTCGGACGTCCCGGGCGGCGTGGTCAACATCGTCTCGGGCCGGACCGCGGACATCGCCCCCACCCTGGCCTCGCACCAGGACGTCAACGCGCTGGACCTCACCGGGGCCATCGCCGCCGACGGTCCCGGCGCGGCGTACGCGCTGGAGGCGGCCGCCGCGGATACCCTGAAGAGGGTGGTCCGTCCGGCGCTGGACCCGTTCGCCCAGGACTGGACCAATGCGCCGGGTACAAAGCGGCTACTCTCGTTCCTGGAGACGAAGACGGTCTGGCACCCGAAGGGGATCTGACCTCCGACACTCCGGGTAACAACTCCACAGACTGGCCGTCCCCAGTGCCCTCACCCCCCCAGGGCCCGGACGGTCACAGGACGGACCCGCGCCTCTCC
>NZ_JBHVET010000724.1:0-4277 GCF_042802135.1 Kitasatospora sp. NPDC057512 | reverse complement strand
GGCCTGGGCCGGGGCGGACGGCTGTCCGGCGGGCGGGCCGCCGGCCTCGACGAGGGCGACGGCGCCCGGCCCCGCGGAGTCGGCCGCGGATCCGGCGACGGCGGCGCCGTGCGGCGCGGCGTCCCGGTCGGACCGCACCACCGTCGCCCCGGCGGCCCCGGCCAGGCAGAGCAGCGTCAGCGCCGTCACCCCGGCCAGCGCCCGCAGGCGGCGCCCGGCCCGGGGTATCCGTCGGGCAACGGGCCGGGCGACGGGCCGGTCCGGGCCCGGCAGCGACACCGCTTCGCCCGCCGCCTCGCCCGCCGCGAGGGCCTGCCGCAGCGCCGAGGCCATCGTCGCCGCGTCGGGCCAGCGCTCGTCGGGCGCCTTGGCCATCGCCCGCTCGACCACCGCCCGCACCGGCGCGGGCACGTGCCCGGGCAGCGGCGGCACGGGCTCCGTCAGGTGCTTGAGGATCAGTTCGAGGGCGGTCTCCCCGTCGTACGGGAGCCGGCCGGCGAGGCATTCGTAGAGGACCACGCCGAGCGCGTAGAGGTCCACCGAGGCGGTGACCGTCCCGGTGGAGGCCTGTTCCGGCGCCTGGTAGGCGGCGGTTCCCAGCACCACCCCGGGTACCGTGAACCGGGGGTCGCAGGCGGGGCCGGCGATGCCGAAGTCCGCGATCACCGTGCGGTCGCCGCGGACCATCAGGTTGGCCGGTTTGATGTCCTGGTGGACCACCCCGGACGCGTGCGCGGCCTCCAGCGCCTCCAGCACCTGGAGGGCCAGCCGCACGGCCTCGGGCACCGGCAGGGCTCCGCGCCGTTCCAGGACGGCGCTCAGCGGCTGACCCTCGATCAGTTCCATCACCAGGTAGCCGACCGGGCGGCGACCGGGCTCGGCACCGTACGCACCGCCGTGCCCGTCGCCGTGCGCGTCGCAGCTGTGCCCGCCGCCGCTGTGCCCGTAGTCGTACACGCCGACGATGCCCGGGTGCCGCAACCGGGCCATGACGCGGGCCTCGGCGTGGAAGCGCTCGGCGAAGCCGGGCTCGTCCAGCAGAGCCGGCTTCACCACCTTGACCGCGACCCGGCGGCCCAGGACCTCGTCCTCGGCGAGCCACACGTCGCCCATCGACCCGCCGCCGAGCCAGTCCACCAGCCGGTAGCGGTCGGCGAGCACGGTGCCGCGCAATGCTTCTCCCTGAATCGAACCCGAGGGGGCCGGAGCGGATCCGGGGGCCGGCCCGGTCCCCTGGGCGCGCCCTGGTCCGGGATGCCCTCCGAGGATCGTGGCACCGGCTGATAGCTACTGACTTGCCATCATATGAATGATGTTCAGCTCAGGCCATTCCCGGACCGTGCCCGTGGCACCACGAACGGCGGGGCGGCACCGCGCTGTGGCCTGCGGTACCGCCCTGCCGTTCGATCGACTCCCCTGTCGCCGTCGCCGGTCCGCTACGTGAGCGGCCCCTGCGGGTCGTATCCGGGGAAGGCGCGGTCGAAGAGCCAGTTGTAGAGCATCTCCCGGCAGATCTCCGGCTGGTACGCCGGCACCTCGTGACCGGAGTCGGGGATGGACACCTGCGTCAGGTTGCCGCGCCGGCGGACGAAGCCCTTGGGGTCACCCGGCGTCTGCTTCCAGATCAGGCGGGGCGCGTTGTGCCATTGCGGGTCGCGGTCCCGCATGAGCCTGTCGAGGATCTCCTCGGTGCTCCGGAAGCCGCAGGCGGTGTCGAAGTTCCCGGTGTAGAGCAGCACCTTGTAGCGCTTGGTGCCACCGTCGCTCCTGTCGATGAGGTCGCCGTACTTGTCGGACGCATCGACCATGATGTCGTTCTTCAGGTTCTCGGCCACCGGACCGGCGTTGTCCTCACAGGTCCACTCGACGTCGACCGGCACGTGCAGGGCCTTCTTGACGGGATCGGTCTTCAGGTACGACTTCACCGCCTCCCAGGGGAGCCCCTTCCATCCCCGCACGTCGTAGACGTCGAAGTGCCCGCCGTAGCCCAGGGTCTTGTCCACCAGCGCGTTGCCGTCGTCGGTGGCCTGGGCCATCTTGCCTTCCTTGATCTCGGCCTGGACCTTCGCGTAGTCCCGGAGCAGCTCCTCGCGTTGGCCGAGGCCGATGAATCCGGTGGTGTAGGCGTAGTCGACCATGAGGCCCAGTGAGAGTTCGGGGGTGATCCAGCCGTTGCCCACCGCGATCCCGCGCAGGTCGAGGTGCTGCCCCGCCTTCTGCCCGTTCTGCTTGTCGATCTCCAGGGCGATCGCCGGCACGTACTTGCCGGCGTAGCTCTCGCCGCAGACGTACAGCGGACACTTCGCGTACTCGGGGTGCAGCCGGAAGAACTCCTGGAGCGCCTGCCAGAACATGTGGCCGAGTTCGGCCTCGTCCTGGACGTAGGCCTCGGGCTTGTCGGAGTGGCTGTATCCGGAGCCCAGGGGCTGGTCCCAGTAGACGACGTGCGCCTCCCGGTTCCAGCCGGTGGTGGTCAGCGACACCGTCCCGAGCTCGTCCTCGCTGATGGTCAGCGGGCCGTTCTCCAGGAAGAGCCCGATCAGCGAGGAGGCGCCGGGGCCTCCGTTGAGCCAGATCAGCAGCGGTGTGGCGCTGATCAGGTCCTGCTGGGCGGAGACGGGCACGTAGGGGCTACAGGTCTGGCTCTCGAAGAACCAGTAGAAGAGGTGGTTCTTCCTGGTGTCCTTGCCGTCGAGCTGTACGCGCCCCGCGTAGGAGCGGAGCCTCTTGGTGTCCTTGGTGTACAGGTCGAGGGTCTGGGTGTCGAGGAGGTTCGCCGGGATCGACGTGACGAGATCGTCCGGGTCCATGGTTCGGTCCTTTGTGTGGCGGAGGGTCGACGGGTCAGCGGGCGAACGGGATGCCCCGGCGGGACTGCGCGTGGTGGGGGTGGCTGAACAGCCCCTTCGTCCGCTCGGGGGCCTCCAGGGTTCCGATGCGCTGCCCCATGTGCAGTTGCAGGGCCGGGAAGCGGCCGTGCTCGAACAGCAGGATGTTCAGGGAGCCGCCGTACTGGAAGTTCCCGATCTTCTGCCCCTTCGTCACCGGAACCGGCTTCTGGGGGTTCCGGAATTCCTTTTCGTACTGCACGGAGCCGATCGAGTTGAGGCCGACGGTCACCATCGCCACGTACGTCTCGTGGTTCCGCATCTGGGGATCGGTGAACGTCGTCCTGAAGACGAGGTAGCCGCGGCGGAAGTTGTCGAACATCTCGTAGTCGAAGCCGTAGCCGACGTTCCCCTTGTTGAGGAGTTCGGGGAAGTCCCGCATCCCGTAGTAGATCCCGTGGACGTCGTCGTGGGACTCCACGACCTCGCCCTGCACCGGCGCGTGGTACCAGTGGTAAGTGTCGGGCATCAGGATGCAGGACACGGCCGTGCCCCCGGGCACCGTCCTTCCGTCCTCCTCCCTGGGGACGAACTTCTTGTAGTACTCGGAACCGGCGAGCAGCTGCCTGACGTTCATGGTGACCGTCTTGACCGGGATCGGCGTCTCCTCGGCCAGGTCGTCGACGATCATGTTGATGACGCAGTCGGTCGGGGCGACCACCACGCTGTTGTCTTTCGGGGCGTCGATCGGCCGCTTGCCGTCCTTCAGCTCCCGGATGAAGAACTGGTTGAAGGTGGACCAGGGGCCGTCCTTGAAGTCCCCCATCCTCGTGCCGAGTTCGTCCTTCCAGAGCTTGATGAGCTTCTGCCCGTCCTCCCCCTCGTCGTCCATCTGATCGCCCTGCAGATGGGTGAAGTCCGCGGTCATCGCCAGGCCGGGACCACAGGTCACGAAGACCATCCCGTAGTCGTTCTCGTAGGTGAGCCAGCTGAACTTCTCGATGTAGTCCAGGCCGTCGTTGGGCTTGGTCTTGTACCAGTCGTTGTACCAGTCGGTGAAGAAGTTCTTCAGGTCCTCGATGCCCTTCCCCCGCCAGTCGTAGTAGACCTTCTTCCCGTCGGGGTCATTCGGGTCCGCCGGGCACTTCACCACGTTGGCGATCGTCGCGTCGAACAGGGTCCTGAAACCCTCGTGATTGCCGGCGTACCAGCCGTCGATCTTCGTGAGGAATTCCTTGAGGGATTTCGAGAACTCACCGTTGTCCGGCATGGCTCTCCCTTTCGCATCCGCCGCGGAGGCGTCCCCTTTCGGATCGCCTCTCCGGTCTCGGCGTCCACGAGTATGGTTGCGCCCCGGTCCGCGGCCGGCCGGACACGCGTGGGCGTCACCGGTCCGTGAATTCCCTTGCCGGTATGAGGAATTACCCTCATTCGGCAACCGGTCGGGAG
>NZ_JBHVET010000723.1:0-4294 GCF_042802135.1 Kitasatospora sp. NPDC057512 | reverse complement strand
GAGCGGACCGGGCAGCGGGCGGCAGGTGCCGGGCGGCTCGCTCCGGTGGCGGCCCGCCACCGCCTCGCCTTGACTGGTGCGGACCGCCGCCCGGATGCGGGAGGACCGAGGGATGAGATTGCGGAGGGGCACTCCTGGCCACCGGAAGGAACAGCTGCTCCTCGCACGCATGCGATTCATGCGGGCCCGGAGTGAGGCCGAGCGGCGCTTCCCGGTGATCACCGAGCTGACCGCCCGCCTCTTCTCCCCCGGCCTGCTGGATTCCGCCACCCGGATGGCCTCCCAGCTGTTCCTGACCTCCATCCCCCTCCTGTTCGCCGTGGCCGCCTTCGCCCCGGAAAGCGTGCGGAACCAGATGAACTCCTCGCTGCGCTCGCTGTTCGGCATCTCCGGCGCCTCCGCCGAACAGCTGCGCCAGGCGCTGTACAGCCCCGGCGACCTGCGGCAGACCACGGGAATCATCGGCCTGCTGATGGCACTGCTGTCCGGCACGAGCTGCAGTCGGGCGGTCGCCCGGGTCTGCGAACACGCCTGGCAGCTGCCGAAGTCCGGCACCCGGGTCGCGGCCTGGCGGTGGCTGCTGTGGATCGCCTGCTGGGTGGTCGTGCTGCTGTTCCAAGGCGTGCTGCGAAACGGTTTCGGCGCCGGGCTCTGGCTGGGCCTGCCACTGACCTTCACAGCCTCCTTCCTGGTCTGGTGGTGGACCGCCCGCCTGCTGTTGAGCGCACGGATCCGTTGGCTGCCCCTGGTTCCGGGAGCGCTGCTCACCGCCATCGCGTCCACCGCGATGTCGCTGACCGCCCGGATCTACATGCCGATCGCGCTGAACCGCTCACTGGCCCAGTACGGCTCGCTCGGTCTGGTGCTGATGGTGCTGTCCTGGCTGATCGCGTTCTGCATCGCTGTCACCTTCGCCATCACGGCCGGCGCGGTGCTGGCCCAGGAGAGGCCGCTCAGCGCCTATCTGGGGACGACCGACCCCGAACGGCGCGAAACCTGACCAGCCGCCCCGGCGCCCGTCACCCGCCATACCCGCCACACCGACGAACGCGCCGACGGCGTCGGACGGCCCGACCGCCCGCGCACCCGCCGCCGGACCGCGCGGACCGAGGCGACCGGGTCGAAGGAGCCCGGGCGGTCCCGGGTCAGCGGGTAGCAGGCGAACCCGATCAGCGCCGCGCTGAAGTGGCCGATGCTCGTGTAGTCCCGGCTCTGCTGCACGCCCAACCCGTAGACCACCAGCACTCCCACCGCGTACAGGTACCGCCAGGGCCGCACGATCAGGTAGGTGAGTACCGCGACCACGCCGGCCAGCGCGTAGCTGACGCCGTAGTCCAGGGTGTAGAGGGCCCTCGGCGAGGCCAGCCCCCGATGGATCGCCCAGCCGAGCACGCCCTCGCTGAGGTAGGTGGCGCCGACGTGCGCGAGCGCCGCCACCGAGATCCAGCGCAACGTGCCGAGCCATCGTTCGGCGGGCACGTGGAAGAGGTTGTACAGCAGGAAGTAGAACGGCCAGCCACCGCCCGCGATCCACAGGGCGCTGGTGACCAGGACACGCACCGGCGACACCTGGAGGTGGTGGAGGTTGGTCGAGCGCCGCTCCAGGATGCGGTCCGCGGTCGCCGGATCGACGTGCCGGATCACCTGCGTGGTGACGAGCAGGATCGCCAGCCAGGCGTAGGTGCCCGGCGCGCGCCGGACATAGGCCCACACCGCGTGGACGGCACGCGCCCACCAGGGCCGCCGGTGCGCCTTGGCGCCCCTGGCTGTGCTGCCGGCCATCGGCGCCTCCTCGACACTCCTCCCCCTCACCCTCGCCCCCGCCCGGCCCCGCCGCCACCCGCCGTCCCTGTGCAGCTCGTGGGAATCCGCCCACCTCACACGCCCCACCGCCGGCCCCGACGGCCTCCACGCCGCTCGCGTACGCTGGCGCTCTGACCGTCCCGGTCGCGGCCCTCCCTCCACGCACCGGGCAGGGCCGGTACCGGGAAACACCGAGCAAGGGCACCAGGCACGATGAGCGATCGCCTCGCGACGAGGACACCGACCGGCCCCGCCGCTCTCCGGCACCCGGCGCTGGGAGCCGCCGTCCGCCTGCGCCTCACCACGGCGTACGTCCTGCTGCTGACCGCGACGGCCTCCTGGCTGGCGAGCCAGGGCCATGCCGAGCGGGCCCGGTTCGTCCGGCACAACAGCAGCAACGTCCATCACATGGAAGTGGGCAAGTGGTGGACGCTGTTCACCAGCGGTCTGGTGGTCGACGGGGTTCCGGCCTGGGCGGGCATCGCGGCGGTCGCCACCGTCCTGGGCCTGGCCGAGTGGCGCTGGGGTCCGGCCCGGGCCGGTGCGGTCTTCGTCTTCGGGCACCTGGGCGCGACGCTGCTCACCGAGGGTGCGATGTGGGTGATGCTGACCGCCCGCATCCCGGGCGCGCTCTCCCGCGCCCGGGACGTGGGCATCAGCTACGGCCTGGTCGCCACCGGCGCCTGCCTCCTCGCACTCGGCCCGCGCCCGCTGCGCCGCTACGGCCTGCCGGCGCTCGCCCTGGCCCTGGCCGGCGCCTGGGCGCTGGACCAGCAGCTGGCCGACGCCGGCCACCTGGTCGCTCTCGGGCTGGGCGCCCTCGCCTCCCGCACCGTCTGGATGCGCACCCGGACGCCCGCCCCGGCCTCCTGATCCACCCCAACCACCCGGCCAGCCAAGCAAGTTGGCCAACGGACCGGGCGACGCACAGCAGTCGGGCGAACCCTCTCCGCCACCCGGGGCTCCGTATGCTCTTGCATTACTCTGCAAATCTATGCCAGAGTTCGGGCATCGGATCGATTACGCCGAATCCCGTCACACATCGCTAGATCAGGGGCCCGCTCACGCGGGTCAAGGGTGCATCCATGTCGAAGGTCTTGAGCAAGCTGCCGGTCGGTGAACGGATCGGCATCGCATTCTCCGGTGGGTTGGACACCTCCGTCGCCGTAGCGTGGATGCGCGAACACGGTGCCTTCCCCTACGCCTACACGGCCGACATCGGCCAGTACGACGAGCCGAACCTCGCCGACGTCCCGGCCCGGGGCCGCGCGTACGGCGCCGAGCAGGCCCGGCTGGTGGACTGCCGGGCCGCGCTGGTCGAGGAGGGCCTGGCCGCCCTCGCCTGCGGCGCCTTCCACATCCGCTCCGCCGGGCAGACGTACTTCAATACCACCCCGCTCGGCCGCGCCGTGACCGGCACGCTGCTGGTGCGCGCCATGCAGGAGGACGGCGTCTCCATCTGGGGCGACGGCTCCACCTACAAGGGCAACGACATCGAGCGGTTCTACCGCTACGGCCTGCTCGCCAACCCCAACCTGCGGATCTACAAGCCGTGGCTGGACCAGGCGTTCGTCGACCAGCTCGGCGGCCGCAAGGAGATGTCCGAGTGGCTCGCCGAGCGGGACCTGCCGTACCGGGACTCCGCCGAGAAGGCCTACTCCACCGACGCCAACATCTGGGGCGCCACCCACGAGGCCAAGCGGCTGGAGTACCTGGACGCCTCCCTGGAGATCGTCAGCCCGATCATGGGCGTGGCCTTCTGGGACCCGGCGGTCGAGATCCAGACCGAGGACGTCACCGTCGAGTTCGAGTTCGGCCGCCCGGTCCGGATCAACGGCCAGGAGTTCGCCAGCGCCGTCGACCTGGTCCACGAGGCCAACACCATCGGTGGCCGGCACGGCCTGGGCATGTCGGACCAGATCGAGAACCGCATCATCGAGGCCAAGAGTCGCGGCATCTACGAGGCCCCCGGCATGGCGCTGCTGCACATCGCCTACGAGCGGCTGCTCAACGCCATCCACAACGAGGACACCATCGCCACGTACCACACCCAGGGCCGGCGGCTCGGCCGGCTGCTCTACGAGGGCCGCTGGTTCGACCCGCAGTCGCTGATGCTCCGGGACAGCATTCAGCGCTGGATCGGCCACCCGGTCACCGGCAGCGTCACCCTGCGGCTGCGGCGCGGCCAGGACTACTCGGTCATCGACACCCAGGGCTCCAACTTCAGCTACCACCCCGAGAAGCTGTCGATGGAGCGCAGCGTCGACGCCGCGTTCGTCCCCGACGACCGCATCGGCCAGCTGACCATGCGCAACCTCGACATCGCCGACTCGCGCAGCAAGCTGGAGCAGTACGCGGTACATGGCCAGCTGGCGCCGTGGAGCGGCCTGATCGGCGAGCTCGCCCCGGGCGGTGCGGCTCCCATCGCCGCCGGCAACGGTGACGAGGAGGACCCGAACGCGCTCGACCACGCGGCGCTCGAGTCCGGCAC
>NZ_JBHVET010000722.1:0-4297 GCF_042802135.1 Kitasatospora sp. NPDC057512 | reverse complement strand
GGCCCGTCCCCTCCGGTCCTTCAGCGGCCGCCACCGCTCAGCGGTCGCCGTTCAGAGGTCGCCGTCGCTCCGGTTGGGCAGTCCGCTCTGGGCGGCGATCGTGTTCCAGAGCGTGGCGGCCTGCTTCTTCGCGGTGGTCGCGGTGCCGCTGGCCTGGACGGCGTTCTTGTAGTGCGGGTTGTCCTGCTTCTTCGCGTCGCAGGTGCCCTGGGCGTCCTGCGCCCAGGCCGCGTACTCGTCGTCGGCCTGGGCCGAGGCCGTCCAGGCCGCGTTGAGCTGGTCGACCAGCTGCTGGCCGCCGGGCAGCTTGTCGGTCTTCAGCTGGCCGAGCTTGCTCTGGAGCTCGCGCCGCTTGCCGGCCGCGGCGGTCAGCGCCTGCTGGGACTCGGGCAGCTTGTCGCACTTCTGCACCGAGGCGACCGCGGAGACCACCGAGCTGCGGCTGTCGCTCGCGGTGCCAAGCAGGTCCGACAGCGGCTGCGCCTGGGCCTTGACGTCCGGGTCGACGGCCGCGCCGGAGCCGCTCGCGCTCGCCGTCCCCGGGGCACCGGTGCCGGTGGTTCCGGCGGTGGCGGCCACCGGGCCGGTCTTCTTGCCGTCGTCCTTGGGCCCGCTGCCGCCGTTCATCAGGACGGCGACCAGGATGCCGGCCGCCGCGCAGCCCGCCACCACACCGCCGATGATCAGCTTGTTGGACGGGCGTCCGCCCCGCCCCGAGCCGCCCGCCTGGGTCGCGTCGAAGCCCTGGCCGTAGTCCTGCCCCTGCTCCGGGGCGTAGCCCTGGTGGTAGTCCTGCGCCGGGTAGGCCGGCTGCGGCTGGGCGGCCGGCGGGTAGGCCTGGTACCCCGGCGCGGGCTGCGGCTGCGGGTAGCCGGGCTGGGCCTGCGCCGCCGGGTAGCCGGGCTGGACCTGCGGGTCGCCGCCGGGGTAGGGCGGCAGGTACTGGGTCTCCGGGGCCGGATCGGGCTGCGGCGCGCCGTACCCGGGCTGCGCGGCGCCGTAGCCGGGCTGCGGCGCGCCCCACGGGGCACTCGGTGCGGGCATCGGCTGGCCCACCGGCGACTGGCCCGCCGGCGACTGGCCGGGCATCGGCTGCGCGGGCATGGCCTGGGTCGGCAGCGCGTGCGCGCCCTCGCCGAGGTACTCCGGCTGCCCGGACGGCTGTCCCACCGGCGGCACCGCCGAGTGGGCCTGCGGCGGGCCCGGCTGGCCCGGCTGGCCCTGGGGCTGGCCGGGCTCGGGGCGGAACAGGTCGTCCAGGTTGAAGTCACCGGAGTTCGGGTACGAGCGGCGCTGACTCAACGCGATTCCTCACCTGTGCAGGACCGCGCACTGACGGCGGACCACATCTCGTCGGTTCTTGGGAGCATCACAGTTCCATTGGACGTCGCGCCCACGCTACCGGTTCGCCTCACCGGGTGACCACGTGGGCGGGACATCCGTCACGCTCCCTGCACAGACGACCCGCGGCGGCCCCGCTAAGCCGCCTCGGCGTCCGCCCGGGCGTGGAACTCCCGGACCACCCGCTGCTCCCGGTACGGCTCCAGGCGGCGCCGGAACTCGTCCAGGTACTCCACGCCCCGGTTGGAGCGCAGCCCGCTCAGCAGCCGGACCGCCTGGGTGCCCGTCTCGCAGGCGCGTTCCAGGTCCCGCTGCTGGAGCTGGGCGGTGGCCAGCAGGACGAGGTCCACCGCGCGGCGCCGGACCCGGGTCGGCGGGTGCAGGTCGAGCGCCCGCCGGGCGTAGTGCTCGGCCGGGCCGGCCTGCTCCAGGTCCCGGTGGCAATGGGCCAGCTCGTCCGCGAGGTAGGCGTCGTCGAAGTGGGCGATCCAGTCCGGGTCGTCCTCCGGGCGGCGCTTCTCCATCGCCTCCAGCGCCCTGGCCGACACCGTCTCGCAGGAGCGGGCGTCGCCGAGCAGGGCGTGGCCGCGGGCCTCGGCGGCGTAGAACATCGCCATCGCCGTCGGGGTGGCCACCGAGCGGGCGCCTTCCTGGGCGGCGCGGGCGAGTTGGGCGATCTCGCGCGGGTTGCCGAGGGTGGCGGCCAGGTGGCTCATCGAGGCGGCCAGCACGTAGCCGCCGTAGCCGCGGTCGTCGGCGGCCTGGGCCAGCCGCAGCGCCTGGATGTAGTAGCGCTGGGCGAGCCCGGGCTGTCCGGTGTCCACCGCCATGTAGCCGGCCAGTTCGGTCAACCGGGCCACGGCGGCGAAGAGTTGGCGTCCGGTCTCCTCCCGGTAGGCGCCGCCGAGCAGGCCGGAGACCACCGAGTTGAGGTAGTGCACCACCACCGGGCGCACGTGGCCGCTGCCGAAGCGGTGGTCCAGGTCGACCAGCATCGCGGTGGTCGCCTTGATCGCGGCCACGTCGGTCGGACCGACCCGGGGGCCGCCGGCCCGCGCCACCACCGGGTCCGGCGGAGTGATCAGCCAGTCCCGGCTGGGCTCCACCAGCGCGGAGGCGGCGACCGTCGCGCCGGTCAGGAAGTCCCGCCGGCCGACGTCACTGCGCCACAGCTCGCACACCTGCTCCAGGGCGGCACCGATGGTCGGCGCGAACTGGAGCCCGATGCCGGAGCTCAGGTTCTTGCCGTCCGCCATGCCGATCTCCTCGACCGACACGCTGCGGCCGAGCTTGCGGCCGAGGGCCTCGGCGATCACGGCCGGCGCCTGCCCGCGCGGCTGCTGCCCGCGCAGCCAGCGGGCGACGGAGGTCTTGTCGTACCGAAGGTCCAGCCCGTGCTCGGCGCCGCAGAGGTTGACCCTCCGGGCCAGGCCGGCATTGGAACAGCTGGCCTCCTGGATCAGTTGCTGCAGACGCTCGTTGGGCTGTCGTGCGACGAGTGGTCTCGCGGCCATTGGGCTTCGCCTCCCCACACCCTCCGGTCCCGGCCGGCGGGCGACGATTCTGCTGATCTGTTGCCGACTGTCCGACCGTCCAAGGAATCTGACACCAGGTTAGCGATCAGCAACGCCAGCGGGATACCCACGGTGACGAACCGCACCCCCCTTGCGCCCTGGTAAATGCTCCTGTGCGCCCCCGCTGCGCCTGCCCTCGGGCCCTTCAACTCGGTCGACTAACCGGAACGGGTGACATTGCCGCGATGCACCCAACCGGGCGGCTCCGGGCCGTAACCAGCCTCACGCACGGTAGTTGAGCACCCCGTGGAAGACATCCCCGACGCGGACCGGAACGAGAAGGCCGCTCCGCCCCCCTTACTCATCGAGGCCGTCGGCTACGCCGAGACCCGCCACTGGGAGGTCGCCCCGGGCGCCTGGCTGGTCGACGACGGCGACGGCGGCGTCCGCTGCTCCTGCGGCGACCGGCGCTGCACGCTGCCGGGCGCCCACCCGCTGGACCCGGACTGGGCGCGGCAGGCGAGCGCCGGTCCCGGCGCGGTGCGGAGCTGGTGGACCGAGCGGTCGCAGGCGTCGATCCTGCTGCCCACCGGGCGCTCGTTCGACGTCCTGGACGTCCCGGAGACGGCCGGCTGCCTGGCGCTCGCCCGGATGGAGCGGATGGACCTCCAGCTCGGCCCGGTGGTGGTCCAGCCCGCCGCGCCCGGGCGGATCGGGCGGCGGCTGCACTTCCTGGTGCTGCCCGGGGTCGCGGCCAGGCTCCCGGAGATGCTCCGCCGGCTCGGCTGGCCGCCCGGCCGGCTGGACCTGGTCGCCCGCGGCGAGGGGGACTGGACGGTCGCCCCGCCGTCCCGGATCGGCTCCCTCGGGTACGCCCAGTGGGCCCGCTCCCCCACCGCGCTCAACCGCTGGCTGCCGGACGCCGCAGAACTGATCAGTCCGCTCGCGTATGCCTGCGGCCGCGACGCGCCCTCGGTCCGCACCGCCGGGGCCGCCCAGCCCGCGCCGGTGGGCTGAGCCCGGGCCGCTCCCCCGAGCCGCCACCTCCGACCCACTCCCCCGAGCCACTCTGCTCCGTTCGGCCCCGGGCGTGTCGGACGCCCCCGAGACCAGCCGCCCTCTGCCGATCGGGTGAGGGCGCGCTCCGCGCGACACCCCGCGCGCGAGTGACGGGCCTTGTCCCCCACCGGGGACGGGGCCCGTCATACGCATGTCCGGATAAGGCCTCCGTGTACCCGCTGGTCAAACGGCAAAGCCCCTCGTACGAGTGACAGCGCTCAAGGATTGCCATGATCGGCCGAGGGGAGGAATTGCGATGTGTGGGGACGCCGGCAGGGGCGCTCGGACGGGGAAGCCGGGCGGCGGCGACGGAGGGGAAGCGGGAGGGAACAGGAGGGGACGGAGGGGACGGGGAGGAGGAAGGGGCCCGCTGCAGGGAGAGC
>NZ_JBHVET010000721.1:0-4306 GCF_042802135.1 Kitasatospora sp. NPDC057512 | reverse complement strand
CTCCCGGCCGGCCCTACCGCTGTCCGCGGCCCCCGCCTCCGCCTCCGCCTCCGCCTCCGGACGGTCTACCAGGCCTCGTACGCCAGCCCCGCCTGCTCGCAGGTCGTACGGCCGGCCGCCGTCGAGTCGACCCGCGGCCGCTCCGCCAGGATCTCCCGTGCCCTGACGGCCGCGAGGTTGGTCGCGTACCAGGGCTTCGACTCCGCCCCCAGGCCCTGCCCGATCAGCTGCAGCGCACAGCTCCGCTGCGGCTCGGGGAGCCGGTCCAGGGCGGGCACCGCGTCCGCCGAGAGCCCGCGGACGTTGCGCAGGTCGATGGCCGCGGTGCGCGGGTCGTCCCGCAGGGCCCGCTCGTACCGGGTGACGTTCTGCTCGGCGACGATCGCGTCCGAGCCCATCAGGCCGTAGACCGCGACGGTGAGCATCCCGCTGAGGACGACGACGCGCGGCAGCCAACCGGCGCGGCGGGTCAGTCCGGCAGCGATCAGCAGCAGGAAGACGGCGCCCAGCCAGACCTCGACCACCAGCACCCAGAGCCGCAGCCGGGTGAGCCCGGAGGCGTCCACGTAGAACCACATCCGGCCGAGCGCCGAGGCGACCACGGTCAGGGCCAGCAGGCAGAGCAGCCCGAGCAGGATCCGCGCCACCCGGCGGTCGGCCACAGTGGTGCGCGGCGCCCAGCGATTGGCGACCGCCACCACGACCAGCGTCAGCACGGTGATCACGCTCAGCTGCCAGAAGCCCTCCCGGGCGTACTCGGAGCGGCTCATCCCGGTGTTGCTCAGCACGGCGTCCGCGCCGCCGAGCACCACCACTGCCTGGATCACCGCGAAGACACCGAACATCAGGTTCAGCGCGACCAGCGGAAGCGCCCACTCCAGCCGCCGCCGCTCCCGGCCCGGCCGGATCACCGTGCGGTCCCAGCGGCGCGGGCCGGCCGCCATGTATGCGAAGCCCAGCACGGTCACCGTCCCGAGCACGAACAGTGCGCCGCGCCCCGGGAGCTGGTCGAGGTCGAGATCCGGACTGAGACTGCCCAGCAGATCCGCCATGGCGGCGTCGGCGCTGGCGAACAGCAGGCCGAAGACGGTCAGCAGGGCGGCGGCGACACCGAGCGCCTTGAGCACCGGGACGATCCGGTCGCGGCCGGGCAGCGGCCGCCGGTCCATGCTCTCCCAGACCCAGACCACCGAGGCCACCAGCTGCCACACGATGCCGGGCAGCGGAAACAGCACACCCGGCCAGCGACGGCCGCCGTGCAGGGCCAGCGAGGCCAGTGCGAGCGCGCCGACCACGGCCGGCAGCGCGGGCCAGCCGGCGTCCCACCGGGCCGGGACGGCGAGCAGGGCGAGGGCGAGCAGGCTCCACACCGCCGTCCAGGGCCGGATCCGGCGCCCGGCCGCCCGGGCGGCGATCCCCGCCCCGACGGCGGTGGCGGCGCCGAGCAGCAGCAGGTTGGGCCCCAGACCGTCGTAGAGCAGCCAGGCCGTCAGCAGGCCGGTGAGCAGGGCCGCCAGGAGGACCTTGCGGGTGGCCCCCGCCCGGCGATCGGGGGCGCTGAGGCCCAACCACGCGGGGGCCGAGGGCGTGGCCACACCGGGCGGCCGACCCGGGCCCGGCCGGCCCTGCGGGCGGGTGCCCGCCGGGCGGTACGGACCGTACGGGTCGTACACGTCATACGGGTTGGACGACTCGGTGGGCCCCGGCGCGACCGGATCGGGCGACCTGGTCGGGTCGGGTGACCCGGTCGGCCCGGGCGCGACCGGATCGTGCGACCCCGTCGAGTCAGGTGACCCAGTCAGGTCAGGGGACTCAGTCGACCCCGGCGCGACCAAATCAGGCAACCCGGTCAGGTCGAGCGACTTGGTCACGTCGGGTGACCCAGTCGACCCCGGCGCAATCAGGTCGGGCGACCCAGTCGAGTCAGGTGACCCAGTCGGATCGAGCGACTCAGTCGACCCCGGCGAGGTCGAGTCGGCCGACTCGGTCGGACGGGGCGAATCGGACGGGGCAGGCGTGGACGGGCCTGGCATGAGTCCCCCTCAGTGGTCGGCAGGCATGCGGACGCCACCCGTCGGGCGGTCCGCGGACCGGCACGCTCAGCGCCCGGCCGCTGCCGACTGTAGACCATTCTGAACAGGTTCAAAAATCAGTTTCGAACGCGTTCAGAACTCCCTCACCACCGTAGGACTCCCCGACTACCCCTTCACCGATCCGGCCAGCAGCCCCCGGACGAAGTAGCGCTGGAGACTGAAGAAGACGATCAACGGAACGATGATCGACAGGAACGCCCCCGCCGTGAGCAGCTCCCAGCGCCCGCCGAGCGAGCCGGACAGCTGCGCCAGCCGCACCGTCATCGGCGCCACCTCCGGTGTGCCGCCCGCGAAGGTCAGTGCCACCAGCAGGTCGTTCCAGACCCACAGGAACTGGAAGATCGCGAACGAGGCCAGCGCCGGGGTGCACAGCGGCAGCACGATCGAGCGGAAGATCTTGAAGTGCGAGGCGCCGTCCACCACCGCGGCCTCCATCAGGTCGCGCGGCAGCTGGGCGATGAAGTTGTGCAGCAGGAACACCGCCAGCGGCAATGCGAACATGGTGTGCGCCAGCCAGACCGGCGCGTAGCTGCCCTTCAGGTCCACCGCCGGGATCAGGGTCAGCGAGCCCAGGTGCGCACCACCGGCGAACAGTCGCAGCAGCGGGATGAGCGCCATCTGGAGCGGCACCACCTGGAGCGCGAACACGGTGAAGAAGACCGCGTCGCTCCCCCGGAACCGCACCCAGGCCAGCGCGTACGCGGCCATCGCCGCCAGTGCCAGCGGGAAGACCGTCGCCGGGACGCTGATCGCCAGCGAGTTGACCAGGAAGGGCATCAGGCCGGTGGAGGCGCCGGACCCGCCCTCGAACAGCACCGAGTGGTAGTTGCCGAGGCCGAGGTCCGGGTGGAGGAAGGCGTTCCACCAGCCGCTGGCCGTCACGTCCTGCTTGGGGCGCAGCGAGGTCACCAGCAGCCCCAGCGTCGGGATCGTCCAGAGGACCGTCATCGCGATCACGAACACCGAGGCCAGCGGGCTGCTGAAGGCCTTCCGCACCGGCGACACCGGCCGTGCCGACTTCACCGGCCGTGCCGACTTCGCCGACCGCACCCGCTTCACCGGCCGCACCGACCGCACCGGCCACACCCGCTTCACCGGCCGCTCCCGGCCGTCCGTCCCGGTCACCGGACCTCACGCTCCTTCCGCAGCTGCACGATGTTGTAGGCCACCAGCGGCAGCACCGCGAGAAAGAGGAGCACCGCGAGGGCACTGCCCCGGCCGGAGTTGAACTGCACGAAGGACTGCGAGTACATCTCGTTGGCCAGCACCTGGGTGCCGAAGTTGCCGCCGGTCATGGTGCGGACGATGTCGAAGGCCTTCAGGGTGATGATCATGACGGTGGTCAGTACGACCATCACCGTGGTGCGGATCATCGGCACGGTGACGTACCAGAACAACCGCAGTCCGCTCGCGCCGTCCAGCCGGGCCGCCTCCACGACCTCGTCCGGGATCGCCTTGATCGCCGCCGACAGCACCACCATCGCGAAGCCGGTCTGCACCCAGACCATCACCGCCATCAGCAGGAAGGTGTTCAGCGGCTGCGAGAGCAGCCAGTTCGGCGGATCGTCCCAGCCCACGGCGACGGCGAGTTGGCTGAGCAGGCCGATCTGCGGCTGGCCCGGCCCGCGCGACTCGTAGACGAACTTGAAGATGATCGACGCGCCGACCAGCGAGATCGCCATCGGCATGAAGATCAGCGACTTGTACACCGACTGGCCACGCATCCGATCGACCAGCAGCGCCAGCACCAGCCCCAGCCCGGTCGCCACGAGCGGCGCGACCACCAGCCAGAGCAGCGTGTTGACCAGCACCTTCTGCACCGAGTCGGAGGTGAGGGCCCAGCCGAAGTTCTCACCGCCGACGAACCGGGTGCCGTCGTCGTTCTGGAGGCTGAGGTAGACCGTGCGGACCAGCGGCACGACCAGGCCGACGGCCAGCAGCAGCACCGCCGGGCCGAGGAACACCGCGACCGCCAGCGGTCGGGCCAGGCGGCCCCGGGCCCGACCGGCGGCCAGGAAGACCACCAGCAGGATGCCCAGGAAGCCCGCGACGGCGCCGAAGGTGTTGCCGAACTTGACCGCCGCGTCGTTCCAGGAGCCGGCCGCCAGGTTCTCGGCGACCAGCCTCCCGGCGGCCGACTCGGCGACGGGTGACGGGAATCCGGTTACGGACATGGCTGCGCTTCCCTTCGGGTGTGGTGGGAAGGGGGCGGG
>NZ_JBHVET010000720.1:0-4311 GCF_042802135.1 Kitasatospora sp. NPDC057512 | reverse complement strand
GTCGTCCTGTCGTCGCTGTTCACGTGGCCACGCTTTCTGTTCCGGGTCGACTGGTCGGGTGTCGACACATGGGAGACCTCCCGGCGGGGCGCCGATAACAGAAAATTCCGAACGAATGTCCGGGGGTCAGGCCGCGGTCTCAGCCGGCCGGTGCCTCCGGAGCCATGTCGTAGGTGATGAACCTGGTCTGATTGGCGACCTTGTCATATTTTCCACGGGCCCGGTAATTGTCCTCAGAGGTGATCCAGCGGACGGTGTTCCACCCGCGTTCCGCCGCGATTTCCCGCAGCCGGCCCAACAGCGCGTCCACCGCCCCGCCGCCCCGGACCTCCGGCGCCACGAACAGATCGTCCAGGAAGCACCCGACCGCCCCGTGCAACGGTCGCGAGAACGGCCGGTAGTGCGCCAGCCCGACCGGCCTGCCCTCCCCGTCCCGCACCAGCAGCCCCGCCACCTCGTGCCCCGGATCCATCACCCAGGACCACACCAGCTCGGCCTTCTCCTCCGGAATCGGCACCCGGTAGAACTCGCAGTACCCACGGAAGAGTTCACGCCAGGCCGGGTAGTCACCGGCCTCCGGCACGCCGACGCTCCAACGGGCCGTGGAGGTGTCGTTCATCTCGGTCTCCATCACTCAGGGGGCGGTAGGAGCCACCAGCATGACGCCCCGTCGCCCCACCGCGGATCACCTCCCCGGCCAAGACCACGTACCCGCTACGCCACTCCGGCGCCTTGCCTCACCGCCCAGGACCCCCCGGACGCAGCACCGCCCCGATCAGCCCAACCCGCCCGGGGCCGGGGGTAGGCAGGGCCGGCCCCGAACAGGCGCGACTGGGTGACGGCTGCACGGGTGCGGCTGCGCGGGGCGGCTCCGGGTGGGGGCCGTGGTCGTGCGGGGGCGGCGGTGGGGGCGGATGCTGAGGGGGGTGGAGGTGGTGGTGTGGCGGGGCTGTCGAGGTTGGCGTCGGTGTCGCGGGAGGTGGCGGCGGAGGCGGGGCGGCGGGCGAAGACGGGGTTGTTGGCCGGGTGTCTGCGGGGGCTGGGGCCGGTGGAGGGGGCGGCGGCGGTGGCGCTGCTGTCCGGGGAGTCGCAGCGGTTGCGGACCGGGATCGGGCCGGCGGCGGTGCGGGGGTTGCCCGGGCCCGCGGTGGAGGCCTCGCTCGGGGTGCGGGAGGTGGAGCGGGAGCTGGAGCGGATCGCGGCGGTGCACGGGGCCGGGGCGCAGGCGGAGCGGCGGCGGCTGCTGCACGGGCTGTTCGCGCGGGCGACGGCGGAGGAACAGGGGTTCCTGCGGGCGGTGCTGGTCGGGGACCTGCGGCAGGGGGCGCTGGACGCGGTGGTGGGGGACGCCGTGGCGCAGGCGGCGGGGGTGCCGCCGGCGGCGGTGCGGCGGGCGTTGATGTTCCGGGGGTCGGCCCGGGCGGTGACGGAGGCGGCGCTGACCGGCGGGGAGCCGGCGCTGGCGGCGTTCCGGCTGGAGGTGGGGCGGGCGGTCCGGCCGATGCTGGCCGCCTCGGCGCCGGACGTGGCCACGGCGCTGGAGCGCACCGGTCCGGCCGCGCTGGAGTGGAAGCTGGACGGCATCCGGATGCAGGTGCACCGGGAGGGCGGGGAGGTCGCGGTGTTCACCCGCGGCCTGGAGGACATCGCCGCCCGCGTCCCCGAGGTGGTCGAGGCCGCGCTGGCGCTGCCGCTGCGTTCGGTGGTGCTGGACGGCGAGGCGATCGCGCTCGGTCCGGCCGGCCGGCCGCGTCCGTTCCAGGAGACCGCCGCACGGACCGCCTCCCGGCGGGACCCGGACCGGCTGCGCGCCGAGGTCCCGCTCGACGCCTACTTCTTCGACCTGCTGCACCGGGACGGCGAGGACCTGGTGGACCGTCCCGGCCGGGAGCGCTGGGCGGCGCTGGCCGGGGCGGTGCCGGACGGCCTGCGGGTGGCCCGCACCGAGACCGGGGACCGCGACCGGGCGCTGGCCTTCTTCCGCGACACCCTGGCGCTCGGCCACGAGGGCGTGCTGGTGAAGGACCCGTCGGCCCCGTACGCGGCCGGGCGGCGCGGCGCGGGCTGGATCAAGGTGAAGCCCCGGCACACCCTGGACCTGGTGGTGCTGGCCGCCGAGTGGGGCAGCGGGCGGCGACGCGGCTTCCTCAGCAATCTGCACCTGGGCGCCCGGGCGGCGGGCGAGCCGGGGCTGGGCCCGTGGGTGATGCTCGGCAAGACCTTCAAGGGCCTGACCGACGAGACGCTCGCCCGGCAGACCACCGAACTGCTGGCCCGGGAGACCGGACGGGACGCCTGGACGGTGCGGGTCCGGCCGGAACTGGTCGTCGAGATCGCCTTCGACGGGGTGCAGCGCAGCCCCCGCTATCCGGCCGGACTCGCCCTGCGGTTCGCCCGGGTGGTGCGCTACCGGCCGGACAAGGACGCCGCCGAGGCGGACACCGTCGCGACGGTACGGGAGATCGCCGCCGCCGAGGGACTCTGAGCCGGGAACGGGCGGCGACGGAGAGCGACCCGGAAGCTGTGAACCTCCTTGGGGCGCACGCCTGTTGGGGCAACGTCGGTTCAAACCTCCTCGCCGTCCGGGCGGCTCCGACGGGAGCCGAATCGGCCATTCTCGACGATCCCGCCACCGCGCCCTCCGTGGACGGAGCAGCGGCGGTTAGGTTGGCAATGACAACGAGAGGCGGCCGCCGGGCAGCCGGCGGCGCACTGGCGAGAGGTGCCCGACCATGCGGGTGAGTGTCGACCGGGACCGCTGCTGCAGCTCCGGGATGTGCGTCACGAACGTTCCCGAGGCCTTCGACCAGGACGACGACGACAGTCTGGTGAGGCTCCGTCAGACCGCCTTCCGGCCCGACCAGTTCGAGGATCTCAGACTGGCCGCCCAGCTCTGCCCGGGCGGCGCCATCACCGTGGTCGAGGACGGGCCGGCGGAGGCCGGGGCCGCCTCCGTCGACGGCTGACCGCGCGGCGGTCCGGGCCGGCCGCAGGCCGGAACCGCACCCAGGACCGACGAACGTCCGGCAACCCCACCCCCACCGGAGAACCATCGCGACGCAAGGAGACCCCGCCTTGACGAGCACACCCACCGTGCCCGCCGTCCCGCTTCCGGCCCGGCACTCTGCCGGCTGCCCGTTCGGCCCGCCACCCGCCTACACCGAGGCCGCCGCCACCGCGAACCTGAGCCGCGCCGAGCTGCCCGAGGGCGATTCCTGCTGGCTGGCCACCGGTTACACCGAGGTCCGCGCCATCCTGTCCGACCGCCGGTTCAGCGCGGACCTGCGCCACCCGTCCTTCCCGCTGCTGGTCGCCGGCAGCCGGGAGCGGATCGGCGAGAACCCGAACTTCCTCAACCTCGACGACCCCGAGCACGCCCGGCTGCGCCGGATGGTCACCGGGGACTTCCTGGTCAAACGGGTCGAGGCGATGCGCCCGGACATCCAGCGGATCGTGGATGAGGCGCTGGACGGGATGACCGAGGGCCGCGCCGAGGCCGACCTGGTCGCCGACTTCGCGCTGCCCGTCCCCTCGCTGGTGATCTGCCTGCTGCTCGGCGTCCCGTACGAGGACCACGAGTACTTCCAGGGCAACAGCCGGACGCTGCTCAGCAACACCAGCACGATCGAGCGGCGCCTGGAGGTCCGGGACGAGATGCTCGAGTACCTGGAGGCGCTGGCGGCCCGCAAGCGGGAGGAGCCGAGGGACGACATCCTCAGCCGGCTCGCCGTCCGGGACGACCTCACCCCGCGCGAGGTCGCCAGCACCGGCTTCCTGCTGCTGGTCGCCGGGCACGAGACGACCGCGAACATGATCTCGCTCTCCACCGCCCTGCTGCTGGAGCGGCCCGAGCAGATCGCCAGGCTGGCCGACCCGGCCGCGGTGCCCGGCGCGGTGGAGGAGCTGCTGCGCCACCTCACCATCATCCACACCGGGGTGCTCCGGGTGGCGCTGGAGGACGTGGAACTGGGCGGTACGACCGTCCGGGCCGGGGAGGGCGTGATCGCGATGCTCTCCACCGCCAACCGGGACGAGGCGGTGTTCGGCGGCGCCGACCGGCTGCCGACCGACGAGCTGGACCTGGACCGGGACGCCCGGCGGCACATGGCCTTCGGCTTCGGCGTGCACCAGTGCCTCGGCCAGCCGCTGGCCCGTGCCGAGCTCCAGATCGCGCTGGCCACGCTGTTCCGGCGGCTGCCCGGGCTGCGGCTGACCGTCCCGCGCGACGAGCTGGCGTTCCGTACCGACTCGTTCATCTACGGCATGCGGTCGCTGCCCGTCGCCTGGTGACGCCCGGCCGAGGTCCGGCCG
>NZ_JBHVET010000719.1:0-4317 GCF_042802135.1 Kitasatospora sp. NPDC057512 | reverse complement strand
ATAAAATGAAGACAAGGGGCCGCTTCGACGAGACTAATCTCACAGCCCACGACCGCGGCCAGCTGCTGGCCGCCCTGCGCGCCCAGGCCCCGCCGGAGACCGCCGGCCACCTCGCCCACGCCCTGCTGACCGACCCCGAAGCCCTCGACGAGCCGGGCACGCTGCTGGCCAACCTCGCCGACGGCCCCGGCGGGGCCGCAGCCGTGACCCTGCTGCTGCGCGCCACCGCCCGCTTCACCGGCGACGACCCCGCCGTCCGGGCCCGCGCCGCCGGCCTGTGGCGCGCCGCGGTGGACACGGTCCTGCCCGAGGGCGCCCTCACCGGCGCCGGCTCCTTCACCGACACCCCCCTCGACGACGACACCTGGCTCACCCTCACCCTCGCCTCCGCCCACCACACCCCGCGCCTCGACCACCCCGACCTCATCGCCGAACGCGCCGCCCACCACCCCGACAGCCCGGACGCGCTGCGCCTGGCCGCGCACCTGGTGGCCCACCCGGCCGGAGCCTGGCAGGACCACCGCGTGCGCGCCGAAGCCCGCACCCTGCTGACCGCCGCCGACACCACGAGCCCGGCCGCCGGGGCCGAGGCCGTTCGGCAGCTCCGCGAGGCCCTCGTCGACGCAGGCGACCTCAACGTCTGATAGGTCTCCCGGGCAGCCGGGCCAGCAGGTGCACGGCCGTCCCGGCAGCCATGCTGACGTCCGCCCCGCTGCGCCTCACCGCGGCTTCCCGCCGGGCCGCCGTGTCCGCTTGCGCCGCTGGGTCTTGTATGTGCCGGCCGGTAGGCTCGGGGCGGCGCACCTCGCTTGTGCGCGTCGGCCCGGGCCCACCCCCGGGGAACCGGTGAACCGTGCTGCCGCGCGGGGGCGAGCGAGGATCGGTGCCCTCTTCCAAGCCATGCACCCTGGCAATGCTCGTGGTGGGACGAACAGCAGGTGTCAGGGCGCGATGACGGAGAAGAAGGATGTCCTCCACTAGGGGAAATCCGGTGGACGTCCTCGGGATACTGCCCTCATGGCCGTCACCCAGCAGCTTGCCCGAGTCCCGGCGGAGTACCTCGCCGCCTGCCGTCAGTCAGCCAACGAGTCGCCAGACGGGGACCCCCGCTGGGACCCGCCACCGGCGGACTGTCTGGATCTGGACTGGGCACCAGCCATGCTGGAACGCGCCTGCAAGTTGGCGCGACTCGATGGCGTCCACCTGGATGCGCTCAGGCACGCCACCGAAGGCGATACAGCGATCGACCTGGGCTTCCTCAACACGCACCCGCATGCCATCGGCCCCTTCGGCCCCGTTCCAACGGCCCTCTCCGCAGTCCAAGTCGCTCGCGTCTCAGCACTGCTCGGAGAGATCGGTATGCAGGCGATCTTGACGGACCTGTCGAACGACCACAGCAATGCGGCTTCCTTGATCGGCCACGGGGCCGAGGGGATCATCGGCGGCCCGACGGAGTATCTGCTGGGCCACTTCAGGGCCCTGCACGAGTTCTACGAGGAGGCATCCCGGCGGAACCTGCTTGTCGTGCTGTGGTGGGACTGACAGAGAGACCTCGCCAACCAGCACGGGCGCGACCTGGTTCATGTCGGCGGGCAGGACCTGGGGAATTACGTGACCGTCGCCCTGGGGAAATATGGGCTCTGGCGGGGATCTTGTGATGCAGGACCCGGGATAGATGATCACCACCCCTGAACCGGCTGGGGCAGGTCCTTCCCTGCAGTAGCGACGTTTTACCTTGGTGTCATGGGAGAGATGAACGCGAGGCGGCAGATCGAGTTGACGCACGAGGACGTCCACGCCGGTGAGCACGGTACCCGCGCTCGGTGCCTGCCCGAGCCGTGGATGTGCGATGTCTTTCAGGTCGACGGCAGCCTGAGGGACATCCGGGTCCTCGACACGACCCGCGGTGAGTGGATCGCGGTCCTCGAACGCCTGCGTGTTGTAGCCGACGAGACCGAGGTCGAGCACCCCTACCCCCGGCTCGATCCCGTGCGTCCGGACTTCGCCGACCTCTTCCGCGTCTGGGCCGACGAGCCTGAGGGCCAGGGGACAAGTTTCTCCTTCCGGGCCCGCTTGGGCTCTGTGTGGTTCTTTGCCCTGCCCTGCGACAAGGAGGAGATCGAGTTCTCTGTCTGGCCCGAGGACGTCCTCGACGGGGCCGGGGTGGCCTCCGTGCTGCGGTTCCTGGTCGAGGTGGCGACGGCCAGTCAACGACTGGCCCTGCTGACCGGCGAGGTTGTCCGGTATGACCCGGGGATGCCGACGCTGATCTCCCACGACCCTGTCACCGGCCTCACTGCCCACATCTGAAAGGTGTTGTGGACGTGCGCTGTCGCACGGTCATGGGGCGAGGAGTACGCGTTGGCGTAGGAGGTCGAAGTTGGCTCGTCCGTAGGCCATGCGCTTGAGGAGCTTGATTCGCGTGACATGACCTTCGACCTAGGGCCTGTCTGATAATTGATCTTGTGGCAGGTCGAGGTGAGTTGACGGACGCGGCGTGGGAGCGGATAGAGCCTCTGTTGCCGCAGGTGGATGGGCGTGGCCGCCCGTGGCGTGATCACCGGCAGGTGGTCAACGGTGTGCTGTGGCGGCTTCGGACCGGGGCCCCGTGGCGCGACCTGCCCGAGCGGTACGGACCGTGGCAGCCCGTCTACGAGCGGTTCGCCCGCTGGGAAGCGGACGGCACCTGGGCGAGGCTGCTGAAGCACGTCCAGGTCCGCGACGACGCCGTGGGCCGGGTGGAGTGGACCGTCGCCGTCGACTCCACGGTCAACCGAGCCCACCAGCACGCCGCCGGCGCTCGCAAAAAGGGGATGCGGACGGGGACGAACTGGAAGATCCGGGCCGCTCACAGACGCGCCAGGCCCTCGGCCGGTCCCGAGGCGGGCTGACCACCAAGGTCCACCTCGCCGTCGACGGCCGGGGCCTGCCGCTGTCGATCGTGCTCACCCCGGGCAACGTCAACGACGCCACCACGTTCGCCGAGGTCCTGGACGGGATCCACGTCCCGCGAGCCGCAACAGGCCGCCCGCGCACAACACCGTTGCGGGTGCTGGGTGACAAGGCCTATTCCAGCAGGGCGATCCGGCATCTGCCGCGGCGCCGGGGCATCGCTGCCACGATCCCCGAACGCCGCGACCAGGTGGCCAATCGCCGACGCCGCGGGCGCCTCGGCGGTCGGCCGCCCGCCTTCGACAAGGAGATCTACCGCGATCGGAACGTGGTCGAACGATGCTTCGCCCGCCTCAAGCAGTTCCGCGCGATCGCCACCAGGTTCGACAAGCTCGCCGACCGCTACCGCGCTGGAGTCGTCCTGGCCTCCCTGATCCTCTGGCTCCGCGAACCGACCAGATGATCATTTGTCAGACACGCCTTAGCCCGAGCTCCAGGTACTGGACAGTCCGGCGACGACGGCTTCCTGGTCGCGGCGGAGGCCGGCGACCAGGGAGTGGAGGGCGGGTAGGTCGTCGGCGAGGACTCGGGTCATCCAAGCGGGCAGTAAGTCGCCGCGTCGGTCATGGAGCATGGCGGCGAAGTCACGGACGTGTCCGGCCGCGGCGTCGAGGTGCGGGCAGGCAGCCCCGATCTCCTTGAGTTTCCTGGGCGTCGTCGGCGCGGAGGCGGGCTGGGTCGGTCATGATCGAGCGGACCACTCGGCGGGGCCTCGGGGCGGGCCGAGATGACGCCGGGAGGCCGTGCTGCTTGGCTTCACGAAGGTAGCTGCAGGTCCGCGGTGCCCCGCGGCGCGTCGACCACGAAGCCGAACTCGGCGGGAGTCGTCCCGACCTTGGGGCTCGACGTGGTCACGCCGCTCACCACCGGGCTCTTGTGGTCGACGACCGTGGCGTTCAGCTCGGCCTTCGCGATGCCCTGGTAGTCCGTGGAGTTCGACACGGGGGCGTCCGCCTCGATCGTGATCCGCCCCGGCCGGTTGGCCGTGGACAGCCGCATCCGGTACTCGATGGTCCGGCTCTCACCGGCGGCCAGCGTGAAGGCCCCGTCCTTCCGGTTGATCACGTAGTCCATCCCGGTGCCCTGGCTGAGCTCCAGCTTCTTCCAGCCCGAGGCGTCCTTGCGCTCCAGGGTGCCGTCTGCCGTCGCGATGATCCGGCTGCAGGGCGCGCCCTCGTACTGCTGGGTGGCCACCACCGGGGCGACGCTGCGGGTGCCGGTGGCGTCGTTGTTCTTCCAGGTCACGGAGAAGGACACCGGGCCGTTGAGCTCGATCTGCCCGCCCTCGTTCAGGCCGCCGAAGGTGATGCCGATCCCGCTTCCGCCGGACTCGGCCGGGCCGGCCTTCGGCGCGGCGGGCTTGGC
>NZ_JBHVET010000718.1:0-4332 GCF_042802135.1 Kitasatospora sp. NPDC057512 | reverse complement strand
GGCCTGCGCCGTGGCGGGCGCCGCGTCCGTCCGCGTGCCGTGGTGACCGCCCCTGCTGTCTGCGCTGCTCCCGTTCACCCCTACATCATGCTGGAAGCGCCGCCTCATGCGGCGCGGCGGGCGGCGATCCGCTGCGCGTCCGGCCAGCGGACGTCCCGGACCCAGCCGGCCAGCTCGAACCAGCGGATCAGCCGGGCCGAGGAGTCGATCTGCCCGCGCAGCACCCCGTGCCGGGCCGAGGTCGGGTCGGCGTGGTGCAGGTTGTGCCAGGACTCCCCGCAGGAGAGCACGGCGAGCCACCAGACGTTGCCGGAGCGGTCCCGGGAGCGGAACGGGCGCCGGCCGACGGCGTGGCAGATCGAGTTGATCGACCAGGTGACGTGGTGCAGCAGCGCCACCCGGACCAGCGAACCCCAGAAGAAGGCGGACAGCGCGCCCTCCCAGGACAGGCTCACCAGGCCGCCGATCAGCGCGGGCAGCAGCAGCGAGATGGTGGTCCAGAGCCAGAACAGCCGGGAGATCCGCCGCAGCGCCGGGTCGCGCACCAGGTCCGGGGCGTACGTGAGCTGCGGGGTCTGCTCCTCGTCGAACATCCAGCCCATGTGGGCCCACCAGAGGCCCTTCATCAGCGCCGGGACGCTCTCCCCGTAGCGCCACGGCGAGTGCGGGTCGCCGTCCTTGTCGCTGAACCGGTGGTGCTTGCGGTGGTCGGCCACCCAGCGCACCAGCGGGCCCTCGACGGCGAGGCTCCCGGCGATCGCCAGCGCCAGGCGCATCGGGCGGCCGGCCTTGAAGGCGCCGTGGGTGAAGTAGCGGTGGTAGCCGATGGTGATGCCGTGGCAGGTGAGGTAGTACATGCCGACGGTGATCGCGAGGTCCGTCCAGCCCAGCCCCCGGCCCCAGGCCACCGGGACGGCGGCGACCAGGGCGGCGAACGGCACGAGGATGAACAGGGAGAGCGCGATCCGCTCGGCCGGGCCCTGCTTCTCGCCGCCGCGGGTGGCGGACAGCCGGGTGGCGGCGGTGTCGGAGTCGCCGGTCCCGGCGGTCTGGTCGGCGGTCTCCACGGGGGCGTCGGTCTCCACGGGTGCGGCGGGGTCGGTGGGGTCGGCGGGTTCGGGTTCGGGGTCGGGAGACGGAGTGCGGGACGCGGCGTTCCCCGCGCGCGCCTCGCCTGCCTGGATGGTCATGGGCGTCCCTTGTGCGGCGTCCCGGAACGGGAGCGAAGCGGAGCTACGTTGGCGTAACCTACGGCATCGTAGGTTGCGCTCCGTGTCCAGGGGAACACACCGCCGCGCGGCGCTTGAGTGAATTCACCCGACTGGATGGATGAACCGCGGGGCCGACGGGTTCGGCCGCCGGGGGTGGAATCGGGGCCGTGGATCGGTCAAGTCGATACCCACGGCAGGGCCCTCTCGGGTAGGGTCTGACACGACTGTCCGCCGTGGTGTAATGGCAGCACAGGGCCCTTTGGAGGCCTTTGTCTGGGTTCGAATCCTAGCGGCGGAGCCTCTGCACGCCTCGGGTTCGGGCGTTTTCCGTAGCGCCGGTATTGTCGGTGCTGCTCGGCGGACTGTGCGAATGGCGACCGGCCTGGGTCCGGGCCGGGCCTGCTCTGCCCTCTCTGTGAACCAACCGAGGAGCCTCCCCGCATGGGTGCCAATTCGCTTGCCGCCGTTGTCGTGCTCGCCGCCGGTGGCGGGACCCGGATGAAGTCGAACAAGCTGCCCAAGGTGCTGCACGAGGTGTGCGGCCGCTCGTTGGTGGGTCACGCGGTCTCGGCGGCCCGGGAACTGACGCCCGGCCAGCTGGTCGTGGTGGTGGGCCACCAGCGCGAGCTGGTCGTGGCGCACCTGACGGAGCACTACCCGGCCACCCGCACCGCGGTGCAGGAGGAGCAGAACGGCACCGGGCACGCGGTGCGCACCGCGCTGGAGTCGCTGGCCGCCGACGGCGCCGTGCTGGATGGCACCGTGATCGTCACCGCCGGCGACTCGCCGCTGCTGACCGGGGAGACCCTGCGCCGGCTGGCCGATGCGCACACCGCCCAGCAGAACGGCGTCACCGTGCTGACCGCCGTCGTCCCGGAGCCCTTCGGCTACGGCCGCATCCTGCGGGACGAGGACGGCACCGTCGCCGCGATCGTCGAGGAGCGCGACGCCAGCGCCACCCAGCGCGCGATCACCGAGATCAACTCCGGCGTCTTCGCCTTCGACGCCAAGCTGCTCACCGCGGCGCTGGGCGAGCTCACCACGGACAACTCGCAGGGCGAGGAGTACCTGACCGACACCCTGGAGATCCTGCGCACGGCGGGCCACCGGGTCGGCGCCGTGGTGGCCGAGGACCACCGGGACATCCTGGGCATCAACGACCGGGTCCAGCTGGCGCAGGCCCGCCGGCTGCTGAACGACCGCCTGCTGGAGCGGGCGATGCGCGAGGGCGTCACCGTGGTGGACCCGGCGACCACCTGGTTCGACGTGCAGGTCACGTACGAGCCGGACGCCGTGGTGCTGCCGAACACCCAGCTGCAGGGCGCCACGCACCTGGGCGAGGGCTGCGAGGTCGGCCCGAACTCGACCCTCAGGGACACCCTGGTCGGCGCCGGCGCCCGGGTGAGCAACACCACGGCCGACCGCGCCGAGATCGGCGAGCTGGCCACCGCGGGCCCGTACGCCTACCTGCGGCCGGGCGCCCGGCTGGGCCGCAAGGCGAAGGTCGGCACCTACGTCGAGGTGAAGAACTCCGAGCTGGGCGAGGGCGCCAAGGTGCCGCACCTGTCCTACATCGGCGACGCCACGATCGGCGAGGGCACCAACATCGGCGCGGCCTCCGTCACCGTGAACTACGACGGCGTGAACAAGCACCGCACGGTCATCGGCGCGCACTGCCGCACCGGCTCGGACAACATGTTCATCGCCCCGGTC
Organism: Kitasatospora sp. NPDC057512; assembly: GCF_042802135.1. Lineage (NCBI taxonomy): Bacteria > Bacillati > Actinomycetota > Actinomycetes > Kitasatosporales > Streptomycetaceae > Kitasatospora > Kitasatospora sp. NPDC057512. The sequence continues at coordinate 1,408 of NZ_JBHVET010000718.1, read as the reverse complement.
ACCGTCGGTGACGGCGCCTACACCGGCGCCGGCTCGGTGATCACCAACGACGTCCCGGCCGGGGCGCTCGGTGTGAACCGGGCCACGCAGCGCAACATCGAGGGCTGGGTCGAGCGCAAGCGCCCCGGGACGGTGTCCGCGCAGGCCGCGAAGGCGGCGGCGGACGGAGTCGAGCAGGCCTGAGCGGGCGGGCCCGAGCGGTCGGGCCGGGGTCGGGGGGCGGTCCCGAGGCGGACGGTTTCTGCGCGGGCGCGTAACCTTGGGGACATACGTGCGCCACTGGGCTTACCGCCCGTGTCCAGGCGTACCGACAATTCCCCAACCCGTACCGCGAGCGGGCCCTGCCTGCCCGCCACCGGGTCGAGGGTTCAGCGTTCGCAACGCGAGGAGACGGTGCAGTGAGCGGGATCACGACGTCGGGTGAGAAGAAGCTGAAGCTCTTCTCCGGCCGTGCCCACCCGGAGCTGGCGAAGGAGGTGGCCGAGGCGCTCGGGACCGAGCTGGTCCCCACCAAGGCCCTGGACTTCGCCAACGGCGAGATCTACGTCCGCTTCCTGGACTCCGCGCGCGGCGCGGACTGCTTCGTGATGCAGAGCCACACGGCTCCCATCAACCAGTGGATCATGGAGCAGCTGATCATGATCGATGCTCTGAAGCGGGCCTCCGCCAAGAGCATCACCGCGATCCTGCCGTTCTACGGCTACGCCCGCCAGGACAAGAAGCACCTCGGCCGCGAGCCCATCTCGGCCCGCCTGGTCGCCGACCTGCTGCGCCAGGCCGGTGCCGACCGCCTGATGGCCGTGGACCTGCACACCGCGCAGATCCAGGGCTTCTTCGACGGCCCGGTGGACCACCTGTTCGCGCTGCCGCTGCTGGCCGACTACATCGGCGGGAAGGTCGACCGCGCCAAGCTGACGGTCGTCTCCCCGGACGCCGGCCGCGTGAAGGTCGCCGACCAGTGGTGCGACCGGCTGGACGCCCCGCTGGCGATCATCCACAAGCGCCGCGACATCACCCAGGCCAACACCATCCTGTCGGCCGACGTCGTCGGTGACGTCAAGGACCGGGTCTGCGTGCTGGTCGACGACATGATCGACACCGCCGGCACCATCTGCGCCGCGGCCGACGCGCTGTTCGACAACGGTGCCGCGGACGTCGTGGTGGCCGCCACCCACGGTGTGCTCTCCGGCCCGGCCGCGGACCGGCTGAAGAACTCGCGGGTGAGCGAGTTCGTGTTCACCAACACGCTGCCCACCCCGGCCTCGCTCCAGCTGGACAAGATCACCACGCTGTCCATCGCCCCGTCGATCGCCGCCGCGATCCGCGAGGTCTTCGAGGAGGGCTCCGTGACCAGCCTCTTCGAGGGCGTGCACTGACGAACGCCCGTGCAGGCGGCCCCGGTCCGGAC
>NZ_JBHVET010000717.1:0-4338 GCF_042802135.1 Kitasatospora sp. NPDC057512 | reverse complement strand
GAGCTGCCGCGCCCGCCCCGACTCCCGTGCCGGTGCGGTCAGTTGACGAAGACCGCCGGGCTTCCCGACTGGCTGGTGTCCGCGACCGGCCCGTACGTCGCGGAGAAGTAGCCGTCGGCCGGGCAGAGCGTCGAGCCGCCGCTCTTGGCGAAGTGCTCGGTGCGGAAGGCCAGGCTGTGCGCGGTGTTGTCGGCGCTGCCGGTGAACGCGCCGCTCAGCTGGTAGGAGCAGGTGATGGTGCCGAACCAGGTGTCCAGCACGGCGGTGGCCTGGATCGTCCCGGCGGACCCGCCGGTCAGGGTGACCGGCAGGCCGGGCGCGTCGGAGATGGTGACGCCGTACGGCAGGTTGCCGACCGTCAGGCTGCGCACCGAGGTGACCCCGGTGACGTTGGCGGTGCACGAGCCGAAGGTCAGCCCGGTCAGCGACGCGGTCGCGCTGCCCGGCGCGGCCGGGTTGCCCAGCACCGAGGCCGAGAGCTGGGAGGTGGCGCAGGTGACACCGGTGGTGCTGGTCGCGGTCGAGTAGAAGGTGGCCTTGGTGCCCGGGGTGAGCGGTGCGGCGAGCGCGTCGCCGACGGCGACGGCGGTGCCGCCCGCGCTCCCGGCGGTGAGCACCGGGCCGGCGGCGAGGGGACCGGGCGACGCGGAGGCGGGTACGGCGGCCAGCGCGAGCGCGGCGGTCGCGCAGACGGCGGCGGTGGTGGCGGGGAGGCGGCGGCTGAAGCGCATGGGAAAACCTCTTCCTCGGTGAGGGGCGAGAAGACGTCCTCTCGCGGGCTCCCGAGCGGTGGGGACCGGGGAGCGCGCGGCGTTTCCGGTCCACAGGGTCCAGCCGTGACCGCATGCCGTCAAGGCGATCGGACGAACTTGCTGACATTTCGTCAACAAGACCGTCCTCGCCGACGGCGCCACGACGCCGGACGCCACGACGCCCGGGGCTTCCGGCGCGGGTCTTCCCTCCACCCGCCGGGAACCGCCACTGTGGGGGACGCGGATCCCTCGGACGGGGTGGGTGGAGTGGACGACCAGCACGAGACGCACAACAGGATCAGCCAGAGCACCATCCACGGCAACGTGTTCATGGGCGGCGTCCTCACGCTGATGGGCGGCCGCAGACCGCGCCTGCGGCTGCTGATCGCCGTGTTCTGCGTGCTGGCCCTGCTGGGCGCCGGCGCGACGTACTGGGCGCTGACCGCGACGGAGGGCGGCAAGGGGCCTGAACTCGGCGCCCACTACGATCCCGAGCACGCCGACGCCGACTCGACCACGGTCGTTCCCCGGGTCGTCAAACCGACGGACCCGCCGGCCGTCACCGGCTGCGAAGCCGCCCGGACGTGGGCGCACGCGCAGGGCGGTACGGACGTGGGCGCGTCGCCGCTCTCGGTCTCGATGGTCGGCAACGGCCACACCGTGGCGATCGAGCAGGTGCGGGCGACCATCGTGGGCGAGCCCCGCGACCCGCTGCCCGGCACGGTCGTGGACTGCGCGGGGCAGGGGGAGGGCAAGAAGATCGACATGGGCGTCGACCTGGACTCCCCGAACCCGGTCGCGCTGATCGGGGCCGCCGGACCGGTGTCGTTCGCGCCGTACTTCACCGACAAGTACCTCTACCTGGAGGACCGGAAGCCCGAGATCGTCAGCCTCACGGTGCTCGCGACCCGGCACAGCTACGACTACGTGCTCACGGTCGAGGGCACCGTCGACGGCAAGCGCCGCACCTGGACGCTGAAGGACGGCGACCGGCCGTTCCACGTCTCCGGGGTGCGCAGGGAGTCCGGCACCGAGCTGTCGACCCACGGCCGGGGCTGGGAGACCAGGTACGGCACCGGCTCCGGCGAGCGCATCCGGTGCAATCCCTGCTACGACCAGGACCAGCAGGAGATCCCGGGCACCACGGTCGCCGTCGCGCCGGCCGGCTACAGCTTCCCCTCCGAACCGGGATACCGGCCGGGGGATCCGATCGCCCCGCCGAAGGAACGGCTGACCGCGCCGACGCCGCCGCTGACGGTGGACGAGCGCGACGCGGAATCCGTCGCGATCGCCTGGGCCGTCACCTCGGGCAGCTTCGACACCTCCCGCGGCGACACCGGCCCGGCGGCCGTCCTGAGCCGGTCCCGCCGGTACCTGACGCCCGAACTGACCGCCGCCGGCGGCGGGTTGACCGCCTGCGAGGAGAAGGGGCCGGCCTGGCCCGCCGACCTGACCGCACGCCGGGGCTGGTCGCTGGTCAGGTGGGCGATCGTGGGGCCATCGGCGGGCCGCTTCGATCCGCACGACCTCACCGGTGAGGTGGTCGAGCTGGAGGTCTCCGTCGACTGCACCTACGCCGCGGAGGGGGGCTGGTTCCGATCGCCCCGGCAGTCGTACACCCCGCGACTGACGCTCCGACGCGGGCCCGACGGCGGCTACCTGATCTCCGACATCGGCAAGGTGACCTACGACATCCCGGCGCTCACCGACCCGACCCCGCAGCCCTGAACGGCCCGACCCGAGTGCCGCGACCCGAGTGCCGCGACCCGAGTGCCGCGCCCCGAGAGCCGCGCCCCGAGAGCTCCGACCGAGCCGCCGCCTGCGAGAATCCCGGCATGGCTGAGCACGAGAGCGACCACGGCTACCTCCTGGACAACCACCAGTCGGAGGCGGGCATCCGCTTCGGTGCCCTCGCCGAACTGTTCGACCCGGTGACCTTCCGGCACGTCGACGCCCTCGGGATCGGCCCCGGCATGCGCTGCTGGGAGGTCGGCGCGGGCGGTCCCTCGGTGCCGCTCGGGCTCGCCGAGCGGGTCGGCCCGACCGGCGCGGTGGTCGCCACCGACATCGACGTCTCCTGGACCGCCCCCGCCGCCGGCGGGGTGATCGAGGTGCTGCGCCACGACGTGGCCGCCGACCCGCCGCCGCCCGGCGGCTTCGACCTGGTGCACGCCCGGCTGGTCCTGGTGCACGTCGCCGACCGCGCCGAGGCCCTGCGCAGGATGGTGCGGGCGCTGCGCCCCGGCGGCCGGCTGCTCCTGGAGGACGCCGACCCGGCCCTGCAACCGCTGCTCTGCCCCGACGAGTCCGGCCCCGACGAGCGCCTCGCCAACCGGCTGCGGACCGGCTTCCGCACCCTGATGGCGGGCCGCGGCGCCGACCTCGGGTACGGGCGGACGCTGCCCAGGGCGCTGCGCGAGGCGGGCCTGGTCGACGTCCGGGCCGACGCGTACTTCCCGATCACCTCGCCGGCCTGCGCGGTCCTGGAGGACGCGACCGTCCGGCAGATCCGCGGACTGCTGGTGCGGGAAGGCCTCGCGACGGACGAGGAGATCGACCGCCACCTGGCCAACGTCGCGACCGGCCGGCTCGACCTGGCCACCGCCCCGATGATCTCCGCCTGGGCGCGCCGCCCGTGACGTCTCCCGTGCCGCCGCCGCCCGCCGGCCCGGACGGGGCCGGGGCCGGCGCGCTGCTCGCCGAGGTACGCGCCTCCGCCGCGCGGGTGCTCACCACCGTCGGCACGCTGACCGACCGGCAGGCCCGCGAGCCCTCGACGCTGCCCGGCTGGAGCCGCGCCCACGTCCTCACCCACCTCGCCCGCAGCGCCGACGCGTACCGGTGGCTGCTGACCGTGGCCCGCACCGGCACCGAGCCGGGGCCGCGCACCGGGGCCGCCGCGCCGGACCGAACCCTGCACGAGGGTGCCGGGCGCGGTGCGGCGGAGCCGGCCGCCGACCTGCGGGACAGCCTGGACGGGATGTTCGCGGCGGCGGCCGCGATGCCCGCCGAACGGTGGTCCACGCCGGTCACCGCCCTCGCCGGCTGGCGGCACCCGGCGTGGTTCACCCTGTACCGGGCGTGGCGGGAGCTCGAAACCCACCACGTCGACCTGGACCTCGGCCGCTCGACCGCCGACTGGCCCACCGGGTACATCGCCTGGGCACTCGACGGGACGGCGGCCGCCCTGGCCGCGCGCGGCTTCCCGGTCGCCCGGCTGACGGCCACCGACCTCGGCCGCGACTGGGCCCTGGCGCCGTCCGGCCCCACCGTCAGCGGCCCCGGCCACGCCCTGCTCGCCTGGCTGTCGGGGCGCGGGTCGGCGGAGCACCTGCGGGCGGAGGGCCTGCGGGCGGACGGGCCGCTGCCCGGGCCGCCGGGGTGGCCGTTGCCGCCGGTGCCGGGCTGGGACTGAGGCGGCAGGTCCGGCGTCCGGCCACCTGGACGCGGCAACATCTGCTCCTGTAGCGGCGGTTCGGCCTCGTTCACCTCCGCGTCGGCGGGGTTTCCCGAGGGGCGGGTCCACTGGAACGGCGGCTCCGGCGGGTTCCGGCGGCGCGATGCCGCCGTCCGCCACCCGCAGGGG
>NZ_JBHVET010000716.1:0-4339 GCF_042802135.1 Kitasatospora sp. NPDC057512 | reverse complement strand
GGTGCCGGGCTGTTCGGCGACGGCGACCAGCTTCGACTCGCGCAGCTGGGTGACGACGTAGCCCTTGGTGCTCTTGCGGGTCGAGACGTCGTACGTCTCGACGACCTCGGCGCCCCGGCGCACCAGCAGCCGGAACCGGTCGTCGGGGACGTTCTCGCCCTCCGCGTCGACGACCTCGACGGACACTTCGCCGCCCGCGCCGGGCAGGGCGGAGAAGAGGAAGCCCGCGATCTCGACGGGCGGGGCCGCAGTGACGGCGGGGGCGGCGCCGGGCGTCCGCCGGGCCGGGTCGCCGACCCGCACGACGTAGGCGGAGCCGCCGCCGTTGGCGAAGAAGCCGTACACCGAGTGGGCCAGGTAGGTGCCCTCGGTGAAACCGCCGAACCGCTGGACGTACTGGTCCCAGTTGGTGACCAGTGTGGGCTCGTGGAAGGGGCCGGTCTCGGCGAAGCCGACGAACGCGGCGACGGCCGTGCCGACGCCCTCGATCGGCCGGGCACCGGACTGGACCTCCTCCACGTACACGCCCGGGGTGAGGTACGACGGCATACGCGCTCCTTCGGCTGGCCCTGCATTTTCGCCGGTCATTCGCCCACGAGTCTGCTGCCAGGGCGGCACCCGGGGACATGTCCCCAGGTGCCGGACCGGGGGCAAGGACGCTGCCCCCGGCGGACACCGCCGTACGTACCCACCGGCCCCGGCCGCCCCGGGAGCGCTCGGCCGTGCCCACCGGTCACACGGGAGGTGCTCAGCCGTGCCCGCCGTTCACTCGGGAGGTGCTCAGCCGTGCCCCGCGTCGCCGAGGACGCCCAGCCACGGCCCGAACTCGCTCGCCAGCACCAGCCGGCCGAGCTTGCGGTACTCGCCGACCACCGCGGAGACCAGCTGCGCCATGCCCAGCGGGGCACCCGTCCCGGCGGCCAGGTAGGCCGCGGAGACGGCGCAGGCCCGGATGGAGCCGCCGGTGAGCTCGAAGTGCCGGGCGCAGTAGTCCAGGTCGAGGTCGTCGCCGCGGGGCACCAGCGCTCCCAGGCAGCGGTCCCAGAGCCGGCGCCGCTGCGCCTCGTCCGGCAGCGGGAACTCCGCGATGACGTCCAGCCGGCGGGTGAACGCCTCGTCGAGGTTGGCCCGCAGGTTGGACGTCAGCACCGCGATGCCGTCGAAGGACTCCATCCGCTGGAGCAGGTAGGCCGTCTCCACGTTGGCGTGCCGGTCGCGGGCGTCCTTGACCTCCGAGCGCTTCCCGAACAGCGCGTCCGCCTCGTCGAACAGCAGGACGCCGTTGACCTGCGCGGCCTCGGTGAAGATGCGTTCCAGGTTCTTCTCGGTCTCGCCGATGTACTTGTCCACGACGGTGGCGAGGTCCACCACGTACAGCTCCATGCCGAGTTCGGCGGCGACCACCTCGGCGGACATCGTCTTGCCGGTGCCGGACTCCCCGGCGAACAGGGCGACCACCCCGTTGCCCCGGCCGCCGCCCGGGCGCATCCGCCAGCTCCCGAGCACCTGGTCGCGGTGCCGGGCCCGCAGCACGAGTTCCCGGAGCCGGCCCGCGGTGGGGGCGGGCAGCACCAGGTCCGACCAGCCGACCGCGGGTTCGATCCGGCGGGCGAGCCGGGCCAGGCCCGCGCCGTTCTGCGCCCGCACCGCCGTCCGCAGGTCCTCGGCCCGCACCTCGCGGCGTTCGGCGGCCGCCGTCCGGGCCGCCACCGAGGCCGCGCGCGCCACCTGCTCCTGGTCCAGCCGGTACGCGGCGACGGCCTCGGCCAGGTCCGCGCTCAGCTCGCCGCCCGGCTCCCCGCCCAGCGCGTGGGCCCACTGCCCGGCGCGGTCGCGCTCCTCCGGCGGCGGGACGGTGACCACCACCGGGCTCCGCGCGGCCCAGGCCGGGTCCCAGACCTGGGGGCCGTGCACGACCAGCGGGACGCCGTCGAGTTCCGCGCACAGCTCGCGCAACAGCGCGGCCCGCTCGGGCCGTTCGGGTTCGAGCCGGTCCAGCGGTCCGAGCACCACGCCGCCCCCGCCCAGCCGCGCCTCGCGGGCGAGCACCCGTACGGTGCCCTCCGGCCGGCGGGCGGCGAGCGCGGCGGCGTCGACCACCAGCGGCGGCGGGCCGTCGGCCGCGAGGGCGGCCACCGCGAGCGGGCCGGCGTGCCCGCCCCGGTCCAGCAGGTGCACCAGTCCGCCGGCGGCGGCCAGCGCGCGAAGCCGTTCGTCCGGCTGCTGGAGGCGGGGCCCGGGGCCGGCGCGGTGGGCGAGCCCGGCGAGCGCGCCGTCCGGCTCGTCGTCGCCGAGCAGATGGGCCGTCACCCGGTCCGGGACGCGCAGGGTGCGGGAGAGCAGCGGGCGGTCCGGCTCGGTGATCTCCAGCAGGCCGCCGGCGACCAGCGGGGCGCGGGCGGAGAACCGGAAGCGGCCGGCGCCGGCCCCGGGCAGTCCGCACAGGTCGAGGGCCAGGCCGATGGTCGCCCGGCGGCGGGTCAGGTCGTCGTTGAGGTAGCCGTAGAGCTGTTCGAAGCGGGAGTCGAGGTCGGGGGCGAGCGCGACCAGCAGCAGGTCGAGGTCCACCGGGAGCAGCCCGAAGGCGGCGGTGAGCCGCCCGAGCCGGGAGCCGGGCGGCGGCGCGGGCCCGTCGCCGGGATCCGCGGCGGCGCGGTGCACGGTGGCGGAGGCCGCCAGGATGCGCTCCACCGCCTCCGGGCCGAGGTACTGGCCGCGGTACGGGTCGTCCGGGTCCGGGTCGTCGGCGCGGCGTTCGCGCACCGCGGTGCGGACCCGCTGCTCGACCCGGTGCAGCCGCTCCCAGAGGTGGTCGTGGCCGGGCGGCGCACCGTTGACCACCTCGTCCAGGTCCACGTCCATCGCGCCTGCGCCCTGCCCCTCGTCCAGGTCCACGGTCATCGCGCCCTGCCCCTCGGACGGCGGCCGGGCGGCAGCTCGCGGTCCCGGGGCGCGGCGAAACCGTCGGGCCCCGGGTCGCTGGCGCCCTGGTAGCGCAGGCGGCGGCCCGGGCCGTCGGCGGGCGGCGGGCCCGCCGGGGTGGTGTCGCCGGCGCGCAGCACCAGCCCCTCGGTGACGGGCGGTCCGGCCGGGGTGCGTCCGCCGGGCAGCGGGGCGAGCACCCGGAGGTCGACGGAGGGCCGCAGCTCCCCGCCGAGCGAGGACCAGACGTCGGACACCGACGGCAGGCCGGTGTCGCGCCCCGCGATGTCCAGTCCGATGGTCAGTCCGAGCTCGGCGAGCGTGCCGGTGAGCAGCCGGGCGGGCAGCGTGTCGGTGGCGGTCAGGCACTGCAGCACCTCGGCCAGCAGCCGGTGTTCGTCCTGCGGCCGGTTGGTCCAGGCGGTGACCAGGTAGGCCAGCTCAAACCAGCGGGGCGCGGGGTGGGTGCCGGTCACCAGGCCGTCCGCGTCGTGCTCCGCGACGGTTCCGGCCTGTCGGCGGCCGGTGTCCTCGCGCAGCCCGTACAGGTAGACGCTGACGGTGGGCGCGTTGCGCCGGGCGGCGAAGTCCCGGGTGGGGGCGTCGAAGACCACCTCGATGCCGCGTTCGGGCAGCCCGGTCTCGGTGAGCAGCTGCCGCAGCGCCTCGTCGACCTCGTGGATCACCGGCGCTCCACCTCCCCGGGCGGGCCGATGCTGCCCTCGACGACGAGGAAGGGGCAGGTCACCGGGGAGAATCCGGGGCCTTCGGCGGTGATGGTGCGCGGGCCGGTCTCGTCCTTGGGGAGGATGAGCAGCTGGCCGGCGAAGGTCCCGTCGGCCTTCGGGCGGGTGGGGGCGGCCGCGGCGGTGATGCCGGGCTGCCAGGTGAACCGGACGGGCGTGCCGGGCGGGAAGTCCACGCCGCGCACCGAGGTGACGAAGCCGGGCTTGCCGATCGGCGGCACCGCGACGATGCGGGGCTGGAGGATGCGCAGCGGGGTGCTCGCCCGGTGCGGTCCCGGGGTGGCGTCGGTGCCGGTGGTGGTGAGTTCGGTGGTGATGGTGGCGTCCAGCGCCGCGACGGGTGAGAGCACCACCCGGACGACCGCGCTGCGGCCCGGGGCCAGGTCGCTCACCGTGCAGGTGCCGTTGCGGCAGCCGGGGGGCAGGGCCCCGGTGGGCACGCCGGCGGGCAGGCCGAGGGTCAGGCGCAGGCCGGTGGCGCGGGCCTGGCCGGTGTTGCGCACGGTGTAGCTGACGGTCACGTGGCCGCCGACGTAGCCGGGGTTGGGCTGGGCGCCGACCGTGATCTCCGGTCCGGCCTGCGGTGGCGGCGCCGGAGCGGGGGCCGGGGCCGGGGGCGGCGGCGGTGCGGGGCTGGGCGTCACGGTCGGGGGCGGGGTGGGTGTCGGCTG
>NZ_JBHVET010000715.1:0-4340 GCF_042802135.1 Kitasatospora sp. NPDC057512 | reverse complement strand
GTGTCGGCCCTGGAGGTGATGGACAGCCACCTGGCCCGGATCGACGAGGTCAACCCCCGCCTGAACGCCGTCACCCAGCTCCTCGCCGACCGCGCCCGCGCGGCCGCGCGGGACACCGACCGCCGCCGGGCCGCCGGGGAGCCCCTCGGGCCGCTCGCGGGCGTGCCGTTCACCGTGAAGGAGTGCACCCCGATCGCCGGCGTGGCCACCACCTTCGGCACCCCGCGCTTCCGCGACCACGTCGCCGCCGACGACGCCGTCCCGGTGGCCCGGCTGCGCGCGGCCGGGGCGATCCCGATCGGCCACAGCAACCTGCCGACCCTGATCCTCGCCGGGATGCACACCCGCAGCGAGCTGTACGGCGACACCGTCAACCCCTGGAACCCGCGCCGCACCCCGGGCGGCACCAGCGGCGGGGACGGCGTGGCCGTCGCCGCCGGGATGGCCCCGCTCGGGCTCGGCAACGACTCCGGCGGCTCGGTCCGCATCCCCGCCTCCTTCTGCGGGGTCGCCGCCCTCAACCCGACCACCGGCCGCTTCCCCGCCGACCAGCGCCTGATCGGCCCGGACGACCCCGGCCCGGCCTCCCAGGTCCTGGTCACCGACGGCCCGTTGGCCCGTACGGTCGCCGACCTGCGGCTCGCCTACGAGACGTTGGCGGGCACCGACCCGCGCGACCCGCGCGCCGTGCCCGTCCCGCTGTACGGCGAACCGCTCGCCGCCCCGCTCCGGGTCGCCGTCGTCGCCGACCCGGGCGGCCACGGCGTCCACCCCACCGTCCGCCGCGCCGTCGGGACCGCCGCCGACGCCCTGCGCGACGCCGGGTACGACGTCCAGGAGGTCCCCGACGTCCCGCGGCTGGACGAGGCGCTCGACACCTACCACCGCCTGACCGGCACCGAGTTCGCGCCGAACTGGCCCGCCGTCCGACAGCTGCTGGGCGAGGGTGGCGACCGCTTCATCGAGCTGACGATGCGCAGCGCCCCGCCCGTGGACGGCCCCGGCCTGATCCGGCTACTGGGCACCTGGATGAACATCCGCCGTTCCTGGGCGGAGTTCCTGCACACGTACCCGCTGCTGCTGGGCCCGGTGTTCACCGAGCCGCCGGTCGAACCGGGCCTGGAGTCGCGGGACCAGGCGGGCCGGGACCGGGTCGCCTCGGCCATGCGGCTCTGCTCGGTGACCAGCTTCGTCGGCGTCCCGGCCGTGGCCGTCCCGACCGGCCTCGCCGCGGACGGCCTCCCCACCGGCGTGCAGCTCGTCGGCCGGGCCTTCCGCGAGGACCTCTGCCTGGCCGCCGCCCAGGCCGTCGAGGACCGCCTCGGCGTCCTCGCCCCGATCGACCCGAGGCCGTAAGCCGCAGGCCGTGAACCGCAAGCCGTAAGCCGTACGCCGCAGGCCGCACCGACCGCCGGGGCTGCTCCCGCCGTGGCCGCAGCGCCTTGGCCGCGCAGCCGTGGCCGCACCGCCGCTCAGGCCCCGGGCAGCCCCGGCACCACCAGCCCGCTCTCGTACGCGATCACCACCGCATGGGTCCGGTTCTGCGCGCCGAGCTTGCCCAGCACGTTCCCGACGTGCGTCTTCACCGTCTCCTGGCTCACCGCGAGGGCCTGCGCGATCTCCGGGTTGGACAGCCCGGTCGCCATTAGCCGCAGCACCCCCTCCTCCCGCCCGGTCAGCGCCGCCCGGGGCAGCGCCTCGGCCGACTCCAGCGGCCGGGCCGCGACCATCCGGCGCAGCGCGGCGGGGAACAGCACCGCCTCCCCGGCCGCCACCACCCGCACCGCCTCGGCGATCTGCGGGACGGGCCGCCGCTTCAGCACGAAGCCGCTGGCGCCGGCGCTCAGCGCGGCGGTGACGTAGCCGTCGTTCTCGAAGGTGGTGATCACCACGACCTTGGGCGGGTCGGCGTCCTTCAGCAGTTCGCGGGTCGCCTCGATCCCGTTGCGGCGCGGCATCCGCACGTCCATCAGCACCACGTCCGGCCGCAACATCCGCACCTGCTCGACCACTTCGACCCCGTCGGCGGCCCGCCCGACCACCGTGATGCCCTGCTGGGCGCCCAGCAGGGTGCCCAGGCCGCTGCGGGTGACGGGGTCGTCGTCGGCGATCAGCAGGGTGACGTCGGACGGCGCCCCCGAGGCGGGGTCAACCGCCCTGTCCGTGCCGGCCCGGCCCCCACCGCCCCCGCTCACGCCGCCCACCGCATCGGCAGCCGGACCGCCAGCCGCCACTGCCCCTCGCCGTACGGGCCGGCCTCGAACTCGCCGTGCAGCAGCCGCACCCGCTCGGCCAGCCCGGGCAGGCCGTGCCCGGAGGTCGGGAAACCGCCCGCCCCGGTCCCGTCCGCCACCCCGTTGACCACGCTCAGCTCCAGCTCGTCCGCCCCCGCCGCGACCCGCAGCTCGATCGGCCCGCCCGAGCCGTGCCGCAGCGCGTTGGTCAGCCCCTCCTGGACGATCCGGTACGCGGCCCGGGAGAGCGTGCCCTGCACCTGCGACAGGTCCCCGGTGATCCGCGGCGACACGACGGCGCCCGCGTGCCGGAGCCGGTCGACCAGCTCGGGCAGGTCGGCGAGGGTGCGGGTCGGCGCGGTGCCCGACTGCTCCTCGCGCAGCGCGCCGAGCACGTAGTCGAGGTCCTCCAGCGCGGCCCGGGTCGACTCCTCGATGCTGCGCATGGCGGCCCGCGCCGCCACCGGGTCGTCGGCCAGCACCTCGCCCGCGACGGCGGCCTGGATGGTGGCGGCGGTCAGGGTGTGCCCGATCGAGTCGTGCAGCTCGTGGGCCAGCCGGTTGCGTTCGGCCAGCAGCCGCTCCCGCTCGGCGGCCATCGCGAGCCGCTCGGCCGACGAGGGCCCGAGCAGCCGGGGCGCCAGCCACCGCAGCGCACCCGACACCGCCACGAACAGCGCCACCGCGAGCACCAGGCAGAGCGCCCCCACGATCCAGGCCCAGACGCCCGTCACGTCCGTGGCCCAGCCGAAGAGGCTGACCCGCGCCGCGCCGTCCGTCCAGCGCGCGGGCAGCGCCACGGCCGCCACCAGCAGCGTGCTGCCGCCGATCAGCACCGTCCAGCCCAGCGCCACCTGCGCCAGCACGAACGCCGGCGTCCGCCACCACTCCGCCGCGGCCCCCTTCACCGGGGCGGGCACCGCGACGCCCAGCGTCCTCCGCGCTCCCGCCGCCAGCACCCGGCGCACCACCCGGGGCAGCCCGCACACCGCGAGGAGCACCGCCCACACGGGCAGCGCCACCCAGACCGAGTCCGGCCGGCCGGACAGCCCCAGCGTCACCCCGAGCGCCACCATCGCCACCGGCAGCGCGGCCACTGCCCCGACCACCGCGAACAGCACACCCGTATACGTCGACCCGCGCAGCAGCGGCTTCAGTCCCTTGATCATGTTTGCCAGTATCTCCGGGCTCCCCGCCCTCGCCCTCCCCCGATCGAGGGAGGATCTCCGCAGGTCCGCGCAGTGCCGCCGCGCAGGTCCGCGCAGTGCCGCCACGCCGCCCGTCGAGGAGAGGCGGACCTCCTCCGCCGCTCGGCCGCGGTCCGTGGACCGGTCCGGCGCCCCGGATTCCGGGCCCCTCACCCGGCCCGCCGGGACCGCCTCGAACTCGGCCGGAACGCGACCACTCGTTCGCGTGAATCCGCGTCGAAGCCGTCGCCGGTACCGTCGGGGATCCAGACCATCACAAGCGTGACGATCAATCAGAAACTCTTCCGACAGGGCCTGTTGGCGACCGCCTCCACGGTCACCGTGCTGGCCGCCACGACCGGCGGCGCGACGGCCGCCCAGGCCGCGCCCACCCAGCGGGACGGCGGCCCGCACGGCTACAAGGTGTTCACCCAGACCGACGAGGCCTGGGCGCTGCCCCCCGGCCTGTCCTCCTTCACCGTGTACGCCTGGGGTGCCGGCGGAGGTGGTGGTGGCGGCGCCGGTGGCGGCGGTGGTGGCGGTGGCGAGGGCGGCAAACCCAACGACGCCGGAAGCGGCGGGGGCGGCGGCGCCAGTGGCGCGGGGGGAGGCGGCGGGGCGGCCGGCTCCTTCGTCACGTGCAACGTCAGCCTGGACCGCTGGGAACCGCTGACCGTCTACGTCGGTCGGGGCGGAAAGGGCGGCCGGGGCGGCTCGGGCGGCAACGGCGGCCCCGGCGGCGCGGGCGGCGGCTGGGACGGCTCGCACGGCAGCTACGGCAGGGAAGGCGCCACCGGGCAGGGCGACGCCGACGAGGACGCCCAGGCGGGCAGCGGGATCTCCGTACGCGACGGAGGCCCGCGCGAATGGCGGTCGCTCGCCCAGACCCCCGGCGGCCAGGGCGGCCGCAGCACCGGCG
>NZ_JBHVET010000714.1:0-4349 GCF_042802135.1 Kitasatospora sp. NPDC057512 | reverse complement strand
CACCCGTACCGGTGCCGACGGGACCGACACCCTGGTCGTGCCGCGCCCCGCCGCCTGGCACGGCACCTGGAGCTGGGCCCAGCCGGAGGCCGTCGAGGCCGGGGCGACGGCGCCCTCCTGGACCACCTATCCGCTCACCGCCGCCGATCCGGCCGCGCACCTGCCCCACCCCACGCCGGCCGTCCGCAGCGGCTACCTGCAGCTCTCCCAAGGCCTCGTGGACACCGGCGGGCCCACGGGAGGCCCCGCTGGCGACGGCGGTCACCCGGCGACCCCCTGAGCGGGAGCCTCCACGTGCACGCCACTCCGACTCACCCGAGGAACCCCATGAGCCCTGCCCTGCCCACGCTCCTGACCTACACGCTCCACCCGACGCCCCTTCCGGTCGGCGGACGCGGCACCCTCCGGATCACGGTCGCCAACCGGCGGGCCACACCGGTCACCTGCGACTCCGTCACCTTCACCCTGCCGGTGGGCAGCACGCCGTCGGACTGCGCCACCACGCACGCCGCGGACTTCCGGGTCGTCGACGAGTTCCGCTGGCGGCTGCGCTCCGACGACTCGGCGAAGGACTCCGCTTCCTTCACCGCGACTCCCACCGAGCCGCTCGTACCGGGGGAGCGGCACACCTTCGAGATCGTCGGCATCCCCATCGGCGAGCAGGCCGGTACGGCGCGCCTCCGGATCACCGAACTTGCCTGCGACGAAGGGGAACCGCAGCGAACGGCCGTCCAGACCCGCCCGGTCCGCAAGCTGGCCGACGACCTCATCCTGAGTGACTTCACGCCCGACCACGCCGCGATCGGCCACGACGGGACCGTCGTCCTCACCTGGACGTGCACGCCCCCGCCGGGCGCCGACTACACCCTCTACTACGGCGACAACCAGTCGGCCGAGGTGAACGACCACATCGACGCGAACGGCAACGGACGGTGGACGTCCCCGCCCCTGGACACCACCACCGCGTTCCTCATCCAGCAGTCCTCCACCTCCGGCGGGGACGTGGTGCAGCACACCCTCACCACGGCGGTCACCGTGACCAACCCGGACATGGAGGTCGGAAACCTCTCCGCCAACGGCACGACGAGCCTGCTGGGGGCGGTCCAGCAGTTCGACGCGGTCAAGGAGCTGCCTCTGACCAGGACCGCCCCCACCGACGGCTTCCTGCACGGCTACATCAAGACCACCGACTCGGGCAGTCCGGCGACGCTCCAGATCGTCATCACGGCGCCCGGGTCGGACACGCCGCCGCTGAGCATCTCCGTGCAGTCCACCGACCAGGCCGGCGGGGACAGGAACCAGGACGGGCGGGTGTTCACCCCCGTCCCCGCCGGAGCGCGGATCCAGGCCACCGCGGCCTGCGACGTCGTGTACAGCGGTCAGCTGGTCTGGGTGCCGCTCGGCACGGGTGCCCTCGCGGACTGACCGGCCGCGCGATCACGGACAGGAGCACCGACATGCAGAACAAGCCGTCCCCCTACGTCACCGGCGTCCTCAGCGTCCCCTTCGCGAAGGAGGCGCCCGCCACCAGCTACTTCTTCAGCAAGCGCGGCAACCTCGTCTATGACTGGACCGCCGACCACGGTCAGCGCATCGGCGTACTCCCGGACGCCTTCAGCGCGCTCCCCGAGGAGTACCAGGCGCATCCCGTGGCCATGGCGATCCCCGGTTCCACCTCGGAGGCGTACTTCTTCCACGGTGACCAGGTGATCCACTACGACTACCAGAAGAAGGCGGTCCTCCTCGGGCCCTTCCCCATCTCCAAGCCGGGCGAGGCCTTCCAGTACCTGCCCGATCCCTACACGGAGGGTGTCGACGCGATCCTGCCGGCAGGTGACACCAGCGCCTGGTTCTTCAAGGGCGGCCGGTGCGTCCACTACGACCTGGTCGAAGAGGACGTCGTGGACGATCAGGAGGGCCTCATCGGTGACCTGTGGCCCGGCATCGACCCGGCCTTCGCCCAGGGGATCACCTCGGCCATGCACCACCCCGGAGCGGACCAGGGGTACCTCTTCGTTGCCAACAAGTACCAGGCGTGCAAGCCCAGTACGGGCGCTCTCGGCGCTGTGAAGGCCACGTCTGACGGCCCGTGGCACGGGATCGATCTCATCGCCCACGGGACGATGTACGTGGGCACCGACACGACCGTGGCCGAGGTCGACGTGGACGCCGGAACCGAGATCCCGCACGACGACTTCAACGCCCGCGACTACAGGTTCGCGTTCAACCAGGCCCGCGACCACTTCGTCGTCACCGACGGAGGAGGGCTCAGCAAGTCCATCAGCACGGGGTTCGAGGGCCCGGGCCCGGACATCAGGCAGGAGTGGTTCGGAGACGCCCGGGCCGTACGGTACGTCGACGACGACCACATCTACGTCATCGATACCGACTCATTCCAGGGATATCCGACCGCCATCATGTGCATGGCGAATTCGGCGAACGGCCCGCACAAGAAGTCCTCGGTCAAGGTGGACGTCGACTTCACCACCGGCGACCGGACCCTCGTGCAGTGCTGGTTCACCGCGTCGCGCGCCTGGTTCATCGCCGACACCACGAATGACCACTTCTGGTACGGACAGAGCATCGCGTCGTGTGACATCTCCCACGGCGGAGCACTCGACTGGGTGTTCCTGAAAGACGATCAGCCGCAGTTGACCTTCGCCACGTCCGCCGCCGTGACAGCCGACGGGACACAGAGCTATGTTCCGGCCGTCGGGTACCTGGCGAGCGTCACGGACGACGGGGACTTCACGTTGTCCGGCGTCCCCTCGCCGCACGCGTGGCAGCCCGTCTCCGTCTCCGACGACGGCAGGGTCGTGTGCCTCACCAGCTCTGACGAGACGCTGGTGTCCCTGGACAGCGGCGCCACCTGGACGACCCTCGCCATCGGCGGGTATGACGTGGCGGTCCATCCCAACGGCGCCTCGTGCTACGTGGCCCAACTCGGCGGGATCCAAGCGGCCAGCACGGGGCTCATCCCCGGAGAGTACGCCGGCCCCCTGGGCGAGCCGCTGCCGGTACAGGTCGCAGTGAGCGACGGCGGATTCGCCCTGGTACCTCCATGGAAGTCCTGACGCCGCGACGGCGGCCATCAGGGCACCACCCGGACCCCAGCACCCCTTTCCACCCCACGACGAGCGGTGAGATGTGACGAACCCCCAGCCGCGGGAACGCCTCGCGGGCACCTCAGTTCCCCTCCTCACGTACGCCCTGACGCCCACCCCGGACCCGCTCCAGGTGAAGGGGCAGGACGCCCAACTGACGATCACGGTCACCAACGACACCGACAAGGTCGTCAGTTGCGGGCTGATCGCCTTCACCCTGCCCGTCGGCTCCGGTGCCGACTCCCTCACCGGGAACCCCGACAGCGTCCAGCTGACGGCCCCCAAGAACTGGCGGCTCCGGCAGCCGGAACCCGGGAAGGGGCGTTTCGAGGCGACCCCGACGAGGCCGAAGGCCAAGCAGATCAGCCCCGGCGCGGAGAGCGCGCTGGTCTTCACCCTGACCCACATCGCGGTCGACGACGTCGTCGGTACCTGCGCGATCGGGGTCGAGGAGGACACCGCGAACCCGCCCGCCGCGACCTCGCTGAGCCTGCCGAAGGTGCTGCCGGGGCTGACCTTCACGGACTTCCGGCCCGTCGCCGTGGCCGTGCCCCGGGGCACCCCGGCGACCCTGGAGTGGAAGGCCACCGCGCCCACCGAGGGCCAGGCCTCGTACACCCTGGAGTACGGCACGGTCGCGCCGTTCAGCGTCGACGACGCCCTCTCCTGGGTCTCGCCCGCGCTCTACGAGGACACCGAGTTCGTCCTCACCCTGCACGCCGCCCAGGGCTCCACGCCGGTCGAGCACCGGCTCTCGGCCGCCGTCACCGTGACCGAGCCCGACCTCCACGCCCACGACCTCCGGGTGACCGGGACGGCCCGGTGGATCAATCCGCCGGAGGTGGTCCTGAGCGGGCCGGTGGCCACCCGGAGGACCTGCACGGCGGAGACCGACGGCATCATCAGCGGCTGGATCTACACGGAGGCCGACCAGTCCCCGGCCACCCTCATCGTCAAGGTCGAACCGACGCAGGGCGCCCCGGACTACACCACCAGCGTGCAGTCGTCCACGGACCCCGGCGCCGACAAGCGCACCTGGACGTACATCTTCGTGCCGGTCCCAAAGGGCTCCAAGGTCGTCATCACCACCCAGTGCTACACACCGGAGCAGATGAACACCCTGGTCACCTGGCACCCGTTGGGAAAGGGCCGGCTCCTCTCGGTGCTGTAGCGCGCGGGAGGTCGGACGGCGGTGAACGGCGTGTCCTCGTAGGCGGGCCACCGGGCGGGCGACCGTGCCCGACC
>NZ_JBHVET010000713.1:0-4355 GCF_042802135.1 Kitasatospora sp. NPDC057512 | reverse complement strand
GACGTCCCGACCACATCCGTACCGTGGATGTCCTCGTCGTTCACGTGCACGGCCTTGTCCGCACCCATCGACAGCGCCTTGCGCAACGCGTCCTTAGCGTCGTCCGGCCCCACCGTCAGCACCGTCACCTCGGCGCCCTCGTTCGCCTCCGCGATCCGCAGCGCCTGCTCCACGCCGTACTCGTCCAGCTCCGACAGGAGGCCGTCCACACCCTCCCGGTCGGTGGTGTGGTCGTCCGCGAAACGACGGTCACCCGTCGCGTCCGGCACGTGCTTCACACAGACAACGATCCTCAAGCTCACGGCCTGTCTCCTGTACTGGTCTCGTCCGGCGGCTGCGGCGGTGCAAGCGGGCGCGAACACGGCACGCACCCGCTCCGGGCAGCGAATTCCCGTGCCGGTCCGGAACTTCCTGGCAGCATACTCGCCGGTAGCGCAGTGGTCACTACTGGCCAGTAGCTTATGCCGTGCGGCTGCTCCCGCCGCCTGTGCCCATCCTGCCCCAGCGCGGGGCCGACTCCACCCGCCGGGGCGGAACACGTGCGGCCGGATTGCTCACACCACGCGACCGAGCGCCGCGATCACGTCCACCCGGCGCGGCTGGCCCGCCGCCCGACGCACCACCCGGCCCTCCCCGTCCAGCACCAGGACGGTCGGCGTCCGCCGGACCTCCAGCCGGCGGACCAGCTCCAACCGCTCCTCGGCGTCCACTTCTATGTGCTCCACCCCGTCGACCATCCCGGCCACCTCGGAGAGCACCCGCCGGGTGGCCCGGCAGGGCTGGCAGAAGGCCGTCGAGAACTGCACCAGCGTCGCCCGCGCGCCGAGCGGCCCGCCCAACTCGACCCCCGACAGCCGTACGGCGTCCGGCGGCCGAACCACGTCCGCCCCGTCCTCGGTGCTCACCCTCGTCCTCCCGTCGTTCCCGGCCCTTCACCCCCGCCCGCGGCGGGCCGGGACCGGCCCCGTCGAGGCACGACAACGCACGGCGTCGGCCCGGTCATCCCCCAGTCTGCGGCAGCGCCCGCGGCGTCCGAAACACGGTCGACCACCAGGGCCGGGCCGCGTACGATCGGCCGATGGACTCCGACCGCCACCCGATGCCGCCGCCGGTCCGCCGCCGCGCCGTCGACCCGGCCTGGACCACCGTCCACCGACGGCGCTGACGCCCCGCCGCTGCCGCCGCCCGTCGCGACCACCCGGAGCCCCGTTGCAGACCGATCCCCGCGGTCCCCGCTTGGCCGCAGCGCTCACCGCGATCGTCCTGGCCCTCGTCCTCGCCACCGGCAGCTGCCCCCTGCTGGCCGCCCAGACGCTCGGCTTCGCCCTCGGCGCGTTCGGCGGCCTGCGCCTGGCCCCGTACGTCCGGCTGTTCCAGGCGCTCGTGCTCCCCCGGCTCGCACCGCCCTCCGCGACCGAGGACGAACGGCCGCTCCGCTTCGACCAGGGCGTCCTCACGGTCTTCGCCGCGGTCGGCACCCTCGGCTACTGCACCGAGGTGACGTGGCTCGGCGTGATGGGCGCCTCGACCGCCCTCACCGCCGCCTTCGCCAACGCCGTGTTCGGCTACTCCGTGGGCTGCGAGCTCTACCCCCTGGTCCGGCACGCCCAGGGCCGCCTCACCTCCCGCGCCTGACGCGAGCGGCCGAAAAGTTCCCGTTCGAATTCATCACGGAGATCACATCGGCAATATTCACTTGACCGCACGCCTCAGGTGACAGCAGGCACTCGTTCGGGGGATCATCTCCGTGAATCACCCGTGACCGCCGCGGAGTGCCGTACTCCGGTCGGCACCGCCCGCGCAACGGAGCGGGTACCC
Organism: Kitasatospora sp. NPDC057512; assembly: GCF_042802135.1. Lineage (NCBI taxonomy): Bacteria > Bacillati > Actinomycetota > Actinomycetes > Kitasatosporales > Streptomycetaceae > Kitasatospora > Kitasatospora sp. NPDC057512. The sequence continues at coordinate 2,537 of NZ_JBHVET010000713.1, read as the reverse complement.
GCCGAACCGGGCCCCGGCCCGTGGAAGTCAGGACTGACCGTGGCAGAGTTCGTGTACCCGCCGGTAATCGGCGCCGCACTCACCGCCTTCCGCGCGCTCGACGTGCGGATCAAGATCGTGGGCGCCGAACACATCCCCGCCAGGGGGGGAGCGGTGCTGGTCAGCAACCACATCAGCTACCTGGACTTCCTCTTCGCGGGCCTCGGCGCGTACCGCGGCGGCAAGCGCAAGACCCGCTTCATGGCCAAGGACGACGTCTTCAAGCACCGGATCTCCGGCCCGCTGATGCGCGGCATGAAGCACATCCCGGTCGACCGCACCGACGGCCAGCCCGCCTACGAGGCCGCCGTGCGCGCCCTCAAGGCCGGCGAGGTGGTCGGGGTGTTCCCCGAGGCGACCATCAGCCGCTCCTTCATGCTCAAGAAGTTCAAGACCGGCGCCGCCCGGATGGCCGCCGACTCCGGCACCCCGCTGCTGCCCGTCGTCCTCTGGGGCACCCAGCAGCTCTGGACCAAGGGTCGCCCGAAGACCCTCACCAAGCGGCACGTCCCGGTCACCATCATGATCGGCGAGCCGATCCACCTCGGGCCGGACGACAAGCCCGTGATGGTCACCCGGCGGCTGCGTGCCGCGATGAGCGAGATGCTCGACCAGGCCCAGCGCGAGTACCCCGGCAAGCCCTCCGGCCCGAACGACACCTGGTGGCTGCCCGCCCAGCTCGGCGGCACCGCGCCCACCCTGGAGGTCGCCGAGGCCGAGGACGAGGCGGAGGCCCTCGCCAAGGCCGAGCGCCGCGCCGCCCGGGGCTGAGGCCCGTCCCACTCCCCCTCTGTTCCGCTTCCCTCCTCTCCCCTCTACTCCGTGCGATCGAGCGGGCGCGGTCCGTCGCGTGTCGCCGGACCGCCGACGTCCCCCGTCTGACACAGTGGCAGCTCCTTTCAGGGGCCTTCGTCCTGAATCCTCGACGGGGGCACACGTCGGAGCGGTCGAGAGTCTCGGAGGCGGAGATGGCACGGATCACCACCGGCACACGGCAGTCACCCACGGGCAGGGCCCGCACCCGCGCGAGCGCCGGTGCGGGCCTTCTGCTTCTGGGCGCCCTGCTCACCGGCTGCGGGGCCGAGCCCGGGGAGATCCCGCTCTCGGAGATCCGACCGGAGACCCCCACCGCCACCCCCGAACCGACAGCCGCCGCGACCCCCGGCGTGGTCGGCGCGGCCGTCGGAGCCCCCGCGGCCACGGCGCACAACGGGCTGATCGTCAGCCGCGCCTACACCGACGCCGCCCGCACCAGCACCGCGATCGTCACCCTCTCCCCCGACGGCACCGGCCAGCACCAGGTCACCCAGCCGCCGGCCCGCGCGCTCGACGACCGCCCGGACTGGTCCCCCGACGGCGCCACCATCGCCTTCGACCGCACCGACCCGCAGACCGGCACCGCCCGGCTCTGGACCGTCCTCACCGCCGGCGGCCCCGAACACCAGGTCAACCAGCTCTGCGACAGCGGCACCGCCGACTGCGCCAACGAGGACGAACGCGCCCCCGCCTTCTCCCCGGACGGCAAGCAGGTCGCCTTCAGCCGCTCCTGGGGCGCCCTGGACCCGTCCGGCAGCCGCCAGATCCAGTACTCCGACCTCTACCTGATGACCCCCGAGGGCACCGACGTCCAGCGGCTCACCTTCCTCACCAACGACAAGCCCTACTCCGGCGCGGTCAGCAACCCCAGCTGGTCCCCCGACGGCAAGCAGCTCACCTTCGAGTACCGCACCAGCGCCACCGGGCAGCCCGCCAACAGCCGCGCCATCTACGTCGTCAGCGCGGACGGCACCGGGCTGCGCCAGCTCACCCCCTGGGAACTGCGCGCCGGCGACCGCGCGGACTGGTCCCCCGACGGCACCCAGATCCTCTTCACCACCTACCCGGCCGGCCCCGACAACGCCCCCGGCGGCGGCATCTACACCGTCCACCCCGACGGCAGCGCCGTCGGCGCCCTCACCCCCGCGCCCTCGGACGCCTTCTACGGCGCGGCCGCCTACGCTCCCGACGGCAAGTCCATCGTCTTCGCCCAGGCGCCCGCGGGCGCCGGTGCCGACCTCTACAGCATGCGGCCGGACGGTACGGGCGTCGCCCGTCTCACCAACAGCGCGGACAAGTGGCTCAGCCGGCCGGCCTGGGGGACGGCGGAGGCCCCGGCCGCTCCCGCCGACCAGGTCCAGGCGACGTCCCAGCCGTCGGATCGGCCATCGGATCAGGCCTCGGGTCCGGCGTCGGGTCAGACGTCATCGGCACCTCAGGCACCCCAGGCACCGCGGCCCGACGCCCAGCAGCCGGCCCAGGCCCAGGGGCAGGCACCCACGGAGAAGCCGCAGCCCGAATCCGACTCCGACTCCGACGAATAGGTTCGACCAACACCCTGACAACGCGAAGAACCCCCATCCGGGTCCCGGATGGGGGTTCTTCAGAAGAATTGTTCGGCGGCGTCCTACTCTCCCACAGGGTCCCCCCTGCAGTACCATCGGCGCTGTAAGGCTTAGCTT
>NZ_JBHVET010000712.1:0-4358 GCF_042802135.1 Kitasatospora sp. NPDC057512 | reverse complement strand
GCTCCCCGTCGTCGGGGGAGCGGCCTGCGGCCGTTGTCGCGGTGCCGGGGTCAGTCCTTGCGGACCCGGGCGGGCTCGGCGGGCCCGGCAGCCCCGGTGGGCTTCACGGGCCTGGCGGACTTCGTGGGGCCGGCGGGTTCCGCGGGCTCTGCCGACGGCTGCCCGGCGAACTCGGGCAGCCACTCCAGCATCTCCGCGCGGAACGGCGCCTTGGCGCCCAGCTGGCACAGCACCCCGATGGTGCTCAGTGTCACCCGGTGGATCAGCAGGTACGCGGGCGGCAGGTTCAGCTGCTTGCCCAGGTTGTAGGCGGGCGAGCGCGGGTCGGCGATCCGGGCCGCCTGGGCACGCATCCAGGTCCGGGTGAAGTGGAAGTTCTCCACAGCGGCCGGCTCGATGATCGGCAGCAGGTAGTCCAGCACCGCGTCCGGGTCCAGCCGGATCGAGGGCTTCACGAAGCCCTCCTCGCGCAGCATCCGGAGCACGCCCGCCGCGTCCCCGGCCAGCGCCATCCGCAGCGAGGCCCCGATCGGCGCCGGCAGCCCGCCTGGCAGCCGGTCCACCGTGCCGAAGTCCAGCACGCCCAGCCGCCAGCCCGGCACCGGGCCGTCGTCCTTCAGCAGCCGGAAGTTGCCCGGGTGCGGGTCCGCGTGCAGCAGGCCGGTCCGGGACGGGCCGGCGAACAGGAACCGGGCCAGCAGCTGCCCGGCGCGGTCGCGCTCCTCCTGGGTGCCGCCCGCGATCACCTCGGCCAGCGGGGTGCCGCCCATCCACTCGGTGACCAGCACCTGGTCGGCCTGGGCCACCACGCCCGGCACCACGATGTCCGGGTCGTCCGTGAACTCCTCGGCGTGCCGGCGCTGGGCCTGCGCCTCCAGCTCGTAGTCCAGCTCCTCCGAGACGCGCTCGCGCAGCTCGGTGATCAGCGGCTTGATGTCCAGCCCGGGGATCAGCGGGCCCAGCAGCCAGGCCACCCGGCTCAGCTGCGAGAGGTCCGCGAGCAGCGCGTCCCCCGCGCCCGGGTACTGCACCTTGACGGCGACCGTGCGGCCGTCGTGCCAGACCGCCTTGTGCACCTGGCCGATCGAGGCGGCGGCCGCGGGCCGGTCGTCGAACTCCCGGAACAGTTCGCGCCAGTCGTCGCCGAGCCGCTGGGCGAGCGCGGTGTGCACCTTGGCGGCGGGCATCGGGGGAGCGGCGTCCTGGAGCTTGGTGAGCGCCGCCCGGTACGGCCCGGCGACCTCCTCGGGTAGCGCGGCCTCGAAGACGGACAGCACCTGCCCGAACTTCATCGCCCCGCCCTTGAGTTCGCCGAGGACCTTGAACAGCTGATCCGCGGTGGCCTGTTGGAGCTCGGCGGTGACCACCTCGGCGGAGCGGCCGCCGATCCGCCTGCCCAGGCCGAGCGTGGCGCGACCGGCTATCCCCAGCGGCAGGGCGGCGAGCCGTGCCGTGCGGGTCACTGCCTTGCGCGGAAGATCGCTCACCCCGGGCCTCCATTCCCTGGCCCCCCGGTTCCGGACGGCCGACCATCTCTACGCCATTGTGCCCGCTCCCTGCTGCGTGCCCCTCGGAATTCCGTGGGGTGGGGCGGAGAGTGGCCTCCCTTTGCGGGGAGTTGGGCGGCTTGGTCCGGGGAGGGTGGGGGTGGGGGTGGGTGGTTGTGCGTAGGAAGTCGGCCCGGCCGACTTCCTACGCAGTGTTGTGATGCTGCTCGCTTCCCTCTTCCCCTCCCCCCTCCCCCTCCCCCCACCCCACCCACCCTCGCCACCCACCGCCCACCCGCCCACCGCACCCACAACCCACCCACCCACCCACCCACCTCGTGCCCCGAGCGGTGGCGCCCCGTCCTCTCTGCCGACCCCTGCCAGTGCCCGTGTCCATGCCCGTGCCCGTGCTGTGCCCTGGCCTGTGTCCTGCCCCTGGCCTGTGCCCTTCCCAGGGCAGGGCACAGGCCAGGGGAGGCCTCGCACCCGCCCGTGGGGCTGTCCGGCCCCGGCCGGGGTTCGTCGGGACGGCGGGCCCACCCCGGCCGTCGGCTCGTACGGCCGGGTGGGTGCCCGTGGTCCCGTGGGGAGGCCGGAGGCTGCCGAGCCGTGCAGCCGCCGGGCCTCTCCCGTCAGATTCGTTCTTCTTCTCCTCCTCCGTTCCTCACCCCGGCGGTAGCGGCTGCCAGAGGCAGCCGCAGTCCGGGTGCCCGCGCAGTCGCAGGCGCCGTGGCATGCCGTCCCCGGCCGAGACCTCGCACCAGCCGTCCACGCTCGGTGGGCGCCCGCCGTCCAGGAACACCTGGACGTGCAGGGCCGCCAGGCCGGCCACCGCCGTCGCGAGCGCCGTGTCGCAGGCCGGGGTACGGGCCCGGCCGGGCCCTCCGTCGGCCAGCTGGGCCAGGACCCGCGGCCAGGCGGCGTCCTCGTCCTCCCGCCGCAGCACCAGGCAGTGCCCGCAGGCCGACATCCCGGGGATCACCAGGGGCCCGATGACGCCGAACTCCTCGACCACGCCCACGTAGAGGTGCGGCACCCTGGCCCGCAGCAGCAGCCGGGCCTCGTACGTCCCGCCCGCGAAGGCGGCGCTGCCGTCCCGGGGCGCGAGGACCACGAAGTCCGGTGGCGGGTCCCCGGGCCGGCGGCGGGGCACGGGCGCCGGTGGCAGGCCCGCCGCGCGCTGCACGGCCTCCCGGGCCGCCGTCGAGCGCAGCCGCCCGACGTCCCCGGGCGGCAGCCCGGCGGGGGAGCAGTCGCCGGGTTTCACCCGGCCGGTGTCCGCGACCGTGACCGTGCCGGTGCCGCCCGCCGCGAGCACCGCCGCCACGGCGGCGCCGACCCGGCCCGCGCCGCGCACCTCGATCCGCGCGTCGGCCCGGCGGCCCAGGACCGCCGGTGCGGCGCCCGGCCCGGAGTGGACCAGGGAGAGCGAGGCGAGGTCCGGTTCGAGCAGGTCCCGCTGCTGCGCGGGGAAGCGGGCCAGCGCGCGGCGGCCGGCCTCCGCGTCGTCCAGCAGGCCGGTCTCCTCCAGGCCGGTGAGCAGGGTGTCGGCCGGTTCGCGGCCGAGCCCGATGCGTTCTCCCTCGTTCAGGAGTTCCGGTCGGTCGCGCGTCCCGTCGAGCAGCGCGAGGAAGTCGCAGAGGGTCTTGTCGGCGTTGCCGAGCACCCCGGCGAACCGGGTGACGGTGCCGAACTGCAGGGTCTCCGAGTCCCGCCAGCTGCGGGACAGCGCGGGCTTGAGGGCGAGGCGCACGACGATCTCCTTTCCGATCGTTTCCGGACGGCTGACCGCAGCTTGCCCCATCGCGCCGGTGTCGTGCGCAAAGTTATCCACAGGTCCGTGCTGATGATCACCCCATCCGTTCGCACGCCCTGTGGATAACTGGCCATCCTCCCCGACGTCGCTTTCCGGACACTCCCCGTCGACTTTTCGTTCCCGATCGCTCCATGAAAGATTCCGGCCATGGCAGCGGACTTCTGTCCGTGGTACCGGGTAACGTCGTGTGCCATGGCAGCCGAGCGGGACTCCCATCCACCGGCGTCGCGTCGGCGTGCCCCCGCAGCGTCCGGGTCGCAGGTCGCGGCGCCGAACACGCGCGGGCGCCCGGACCAGCGGCAGCAGCCGAGGCCGGCGCCGTCGCAGCCGCCGCCCGCCGGTGCCATGGCCCCCGAGGCGCACGACCGCAGCCGGGTCGAGGTGCGCCGCAGCGCCCGCCGCAGCCGTACCGTCTCCGCCTACCGCGAGGGCGACCGCACCATCGTGCTGATCCCGGCCCGGATGTCGCACGCCGAGGAGCAGCGCTGGGTCGCGCAGATGCTGGAGAAGCTCGCCGCCCAGGAGTCCCGGCGGATCCCCGGGGACGAGGCCCTGATGGCCCGGGCCCGCGAGCTGTCGGCCGCCTACCTGGACGATCGCGCCCGGCCCAGCCAGGTCCGCTGGGTCACCAACCAGAATTCCCGCTGGGGCTCCTGCACTCCCAGCGAGGGGACGATCCGCCTCTCCCACCGTCTTCAGGGCATGCCGGAGTACGTGCTGGACTACGTGCTGTTGCACGAGCTGGCGCACCTGCTGGTGCCGGACCACGGCCCGGCGTTCTGGGCCCTGCTGGAGGCCTACCCGCGGACCGAGCGGGCCCGCGGCTACCTGGAGGGCGTGGTCTCCGCGGCCCGGCTGCCGCACATCCCCGGCGCCCGGCACGCCGGCCCGGGCCCGACCGGGCCCGATCAGGCGGCCTCCTGCGACTGAGACCGAGGCCGAGGCAGAGACCGAGGCGGAGCGGGAGCCGCGGCGGTGTCGGAGCCGCGGTGATGCGGGAGCCGGGGCCGGTCGATCCGACCGTAGGAACGACGGAAGGGGGCGCGGGCCACATC
>NZ_JBHVET010000711.1:0-4381 GCF_042802135.1 Kitasatospora sp. NPDC057512 | reverse complement strand
GGCCCGCCTTCGCTTTTGTTTGCTCCTCGTTGGGACGGCCGTTGCGCTACCGGGACAACCGGCGAGGTTCGGCAGGCGAACCGCGGGTAAAAGGTGACCCAACGATCGGGCGACGACGGGGGCCCCTCACCTCGGCACGCCCGGACGGCGGGCGGACCGCCCATTCCCGAATCGACCCACCCGACTGGTTCCGAGGGCGAGCGAAAAGAGGTGCGCGATGGACCGCTGTGTCGTCCTGGTGGACGCCGGATATCTGCTGGGCGCCGCCGCCAGCCTGCTCGCGGGGGATCCGTCCCGCTCCAAGGTCACCGTGAACCACACGGCCCTGATCGCCGCACTGCGCGAACGCGCCGAGGCCGAGACCGGCCTGCCGCTGCTGCGGATCTACTGGTTCGACGCCGCGCCCGACCGGCGCCCGATGCCCGAGCACCGGCGGCTGCGGGTCCTGCCCCGGGTCACCGTACGGCTCGGCGCCCTCACCCGGGCCGAGGGGCGCTGGGTGCAGAAGGGCGTGGACGCCGCGATGCACGCCGAACTCTCCGAGCTCGCCCGCAACCGGGCCTGCGCCGACGTCGTGCTGATCACCGGCGACGGGGACCTGCTGCCCGGGATGATGACCGCCAAGGAGCACGGGGTGGCCGTCCACCTGTGGGCCCTGCAGGCCGCCGACGGCGACTTCAACCAGTCCGAGGACCTGGTCGGCGAGGCGGACGAGCGGCGGGTGCTGGACCGGGAGTGGATCGAGGGGTCCTTCTCCCTGCGGGAGCACTCCAGCCTGTTCCCGGCCCCGGGGGCCCGGCAGGAGATCGCCAAGATCCTCGCCGCCCCGCCGGCCGCCCCGCTGCCCACCGTGGTGCCGCCGGTGGTCCGTCCGGCGGCCGCGGCCGCGGCCCCGGCGGGCGCCGCCCCCGCCACCAACGGACAGCCGCAGCCGGCCGCGGCCGCGCTCAAGGTCGTACCGACGCCGAAGGACCTGGCCGGGCGGGCCTCCTCCGTCACCCCGGTCACCGCGATCACCCCGGTGGCGAACGGCAGCAACGGCCACGGCGTGAACGGGAACGGGGCCGTCGCACAGACCGGGCCGGTGCTGCGCTGGTCCTCCGACCGCGGCTGGGTGGACCGGCCCGTCCCGGAGCCCGCCGTCACCGCCGGCGACAGCCTGCCCACCCTCGCCCAGCTCACCACCGCCGAGCAGCGCTGGGCCGACCGCGAGGAGGACATCACCTCCATCGGCGGCGACGCCCACGAGGTCGGGCAGGTCTTCGCCCGCCGCTGGAGCGAACGCGTCGGCGACGCGGAAAGACTGACCATGCTCTGGCCCGACTACCCGCGCATCCCGCACCGGGTGGACGGCGAGCTGCTGCGCTACGCCGCCCGCTTCGGGCTGCTGGCGCACAAGGACGACCAGATCGACGAGCACGACCGCTACGCCATCCGGGCCGGGTTCTGGAAGGAACTGGCGGCGCGGGTGCCGGGCGGGTCGATGGTCGTCGACGACTGACCCGGCGCGACGACCGAGGGGGTCCGAGGGCCGCGGCGGCCCGGCGGACGACCCGCCAGGTCGGCGGCCCGGGCGCGGGCGGGGCCCCGTTGTCCGGTTCGCCCGTATGAACGCGTAGAGTCTTCGGTCGTGAGCGAGACGGCGGGGCGAGCACCCGAGGAACCCCTGCCGTGCGTGGCCGTGCGCGACCTGGTCAGGACCTACCGCAGCGGGCGCGGCGCGGCCGCCACCGAGATCCGGGCCAACGACGGGATCAGCCTCACCGTCCGCCAGGGCGAGGTCTTCGGGCTGCTCGGGCCGAACGGAGCCGGCAAGTCGACACTGGTGCGCCAGCTCACCGGGCTGCTGCGCCCCGACGCGGGCTCCGTCGAGATCCTCGGCCACGACATCGTGCGGCACCCCGAGCGGGCCGCCCGGCTGCTCGGCTACCTCGGGCAGGAATCCACCGCGCTGGACGAGCTGACGGTCGCGCTCGCCGCCGAGACCACCGGGCGGTTGCGCGGACTCACCCGGGCGCAGGCCCGCGGCGCGGCCGCCGAGGTGCTGACCGAACTCGGGCTGGAGCCGATCGCCGCCAGGCCGCTCGCCAAGCTGTCCGGCGGACAGCGGCGGCTCGCCTGCTTCGCGGCCACCCTGGTGGGGGAACGGCCGCTGCTCGTCCTGGACGAGCCCACCACCGGCATGGACCCCGTGGCCCGGCGCGCCGTGTGGAGCGCCGTGGACCGGCGGCGCGCCGAGCACGGGACGACGGTGCTGCTGGTCACCCACAACGTGATCGAGGCCGAGACGGTGCTCGACCGGGTCGCCGTGGTCGACGACGGCCGGGTGATCGCCTGCGACACGCCCGGCGGGCTCAAGGCGCTGGTGGACGGCGACGTCCGGCTCGACCTGGTCTGGCGGGACGAGGCGCCGCTCGGCGTGCCCGCCGTCGCCGCGCTGCGCGAACGGGCCGAGTGCACCGGGCGCCGCTGGACCGTCCGCACCACCCCCGAGCAGGCCCGCGAACTGGTCGCCGCCGTCACCACCGGCCCGGCCTTCGCCGCGCTCGACGACTTCACCCTCGCCACCCCGAGCCTTGAGGACGCCTACCTCAAGCTGGGCGGCCGCCACGGAGGACTGGCCAAGTGACGCTGCTCTCGGTGCCGCCGCGGACCGACCGGTCCACGGCCGCCCCCGCCCCGCTCGCCCCCGCGGCCAGGCTGCTGCCGGCGCTCGCGGCCGTGTACCGGGCGCAGCTCGCCCGGGCGCGGGTGGCGCGCATCCCGCTGCTGTTCGTGGCCACCTTCCAGTCCGTCGGCATCCTGGTGATGATGCGGGGCGTGGTGGACGCCGGGCAGTCCTCGGCGGCGCGGTCGGTGGTCGCCGGGTCGAGCGTACTGGTGGTGGCGTTCGTCGCGCTGAACCTGCTCGCCCAGTACTTCGGGAAGCTGCGGGCCACCGGCGGGCTCGACCACTACGCGACGCTGCCGGTGCCGGCCGCCTCGGTGGTGCTGGGGACGGCCGCCGCGTACGCCTCCTTCACCCTGCCCGGGACGCTCGCCACGGCGGCGTTCGGGGCGGTGATGTTCGGGCTGCCGCTCGGGCAGCTGTGGGTGCTGCTGGCGGTCGTGCCGCTGGCCGGGGCCGCGCTGTCGGGGCTGGGGGCGGCCTGCGGGCTGCTGGCGCCGCGGCAGGAGCTCGCGACGATGCTCGGGCAGCTCGGGATGTCGGCCGCCCTGCTGCTGGGCGTCCTGCCGGTCGACCACCTGCCGCAGCCGGTGCAGTGGCTGCGGGACCTGCTGCCGTCCACGTACGGGGTGGACGCCTTCGCGCGGACCTTCGCGCCGGACCCGGACTGGGCGCTGGTGCTCGTCGACCTGGCGGTCTGCGCGGGGGTGGGCGTGGTGTCGCTGGCCGTCGCCACCTGGGCGTACCGGCGGGCGGTCTCGCGGTAGGGCGTCCTGCGGGCGGGCGTTGCGGAGCGGGCCCACGACCGGTGGGCGCGGTGGCGGGTACGGGTGGGTCGTTCGAGTGGCCGTCGTGAAACGATGGGGCGCGTGACCGTACCGAACACACCTCCGGATCCCGCCCCCGCCGATGTGCAGGCGGTGCCGGACGCTGCGCCCGACCCGTTCGCGCCGCCGCACGGGGCCACCGCCCTCGGCCACGGGACGATTCCGCTGGGGCGGCGGCTGCTGCCGGAGGTGCGGGTCGGGGCGGGGGTCGTGGTCGCCTGCCTGGTGGCCGGCCTGGTGATGGCCGGACTGTGGGCCTGGCTGGCGCCGAAGGTGCCGCTCGTGGTGGACGGCGACCGCATCCTGTACGCCGACCCCGAGGGCGAGCAGCGGGCCGGGGCCGACGCGGTGTTCGTACTCATCGGCCTGGGGGCCGGGATCCTGACCGCGCTCGGCGCCTTCCTGGTCACCCGGCGGCGCGGCGGCGGCATCGCGGTCGCGCTGGGGCTGACCGTCGGCGGGCTGCTCGGATCGATCGGGGCCTGGCGGATCGGGCGGTGGCTCGGGCCGAGCGGCGACCTGATCGGCGAGGCCCGGCGGGTCGGCAACGGCGGGCACTTCGACGCGGGCATCGACCTGGGGGCGCTGGGGGCGCTGCTGGTCTGGCCGATGACGGCGATGGTGGTGCTGCTCCTGCTCTCGGCCGCGTTCGGGAAGCGGGAGGAGGACCCGCCGCCGTACTGGGCGCCGGTGGTGCAGGCTCCGCTGGCGGGGCCCCCGGTGGTGCCCTCGGCGGGGCCCTCGGCGGGGCCCTCGGCGGGGCCCTCCGCGGAGGCGCCGACCGGGCCGTGGGCCGGGCCGGGTGCGGGCAGCGGCGCCGGAAACGGTGCGGGGAGCGGTACGGAGCGCTGAGCGTGGTCGGGCGCGGGGTGGTGCGGGTCGTCCC
>NZ_JBHVET010000710.1:0-4391 GCF_042802135.1 Kitasatospora sp. NPDC057512 | reverse complement strand
GCGCCTGCGCCATCGCACGGTCTCCGCTCGTCGGTCCGGTGGGTCACGGATGGATCAAGCATCCGATTCCTCACCATATGAGCGGATTGTGGTTTCTGCTCCCCGGCTTGCACCCCTCCTCCGAACCTCCCGCCCGCCCCCGCTTGTCGGTCCCACCCGGCACCATGGGGGCATGGCGCCCCAGCACCCGACCCCGTCCGCCGACGACCCCCTGGCCGGCTTCGCCCCGGCCACCCGGGCCTGGTTCACCGGTGCCTTCTCCGCCCCCACCGCCGCGCAGGCCGAGGCCTGGCGGGCCATCCAGCGGGAGACGGACGTCCTGGTGGTCGCCCCCACCGGTTCCGGCAAGACGCTGGCCGCCTTCCTCTCCGCCCTCGACCGGCTCAGCAGCACCCCTCCCCCCGCCGAGCCCGGGCACCGCTGCCGGGTCCTCTACGTCTCACCGCTCAAGGCCCTCGCGGTGGACGTCGAACGGAACCTGCGCGCCCCCCTGGCCGGCCTGCGCCAGGCCGCCGTCCGACTCGGCCTGCCCGAGCCCGAGGTCCAGGTCGCCATCCGCTCCGGCGACACCCCGGCCGCCGACCGCCGCCGCTTCGCGACCCACCCGCCGGACATCCTGATCACCACCCCCGAATCGCTGTTCCTGCTGCTCACCTCCGCCTCCCGGGAGGCCCTGCGCGGCGTGGACACGGTGATCCTGGACGAGGTGCACGCGGTCGCCGGCACCAAGCGCGGCGCGCACCTCGCGCTCAGCCTGGAACGGCTGGACGAACTGCTGGAGCGCCCGGCCCGCCGGATCGGCCTGTCCGCGACGGTCCGCCCGGTCGAGGAGGTGGCCCGCTTCCTGAGCCCGCAGCGCGGCGCCGCCGTGGTCCAGCCCGCCGCCGCCAAGGAGTTCGACCTCTCGGTGGTCGTCCCCGTCCCTGACCTGGACGACCTGCCCGCCGCCCCGGCCACCGGCGGCGCCGCCGGCACCGACCCGCAGCGGCAGGCGTCGATCTGGCCGCACGTCGAGGAGCGGATCGTCGACCTGGTCGAGGCGCACCGCTCGACCATCGTCTTCGCCAACTCCCGCCGGCTGGCCGAGCGGCTGTGCAACCGGCTGAACGAGATCGCCTACGAGCGCGCCACCGGCACCGCCGTCCCCGAGGCGCACGCCCCGGCCGAGCTGATGGGCGGCTCGGGCGCGGCCAAGGGCGCGCCCCCGGTCATCGCCCGGGCCCACCACGGCTCCGTCTCCAAGGAGCAGCGGTCGCTCGTCGAGGAGGAGTTGAAGGCCGGCCGGCTGCCCGCCGTGGTCGCCACCTCCAGCCTGGAGCTGGGCATCGACATGGGCGCCGTCGAACTGGTAGTCCAGGTCGAGTCCCCGCCCTCGGTCGCCTCCGGCCTGCAGCGGGTCGGCCGGGCCGGCCACCAGGTCGGCGCCGTCTCCACCGGCGTCTTCTTCCCCAAGTACCGGGGGGACCTCGTCCAGTCCGCCGTGGTCACCGAGCGGATGCGGGCCGGCCGGATCGAGGCGCTGCGCATCCCGCGCAACCCGCTGGACGTGCTCGCCCAGCAGCTGGTCGCGATGACGGCCCTGGACACCTGGCCGGTGGACGACCTGCTCGCCGTGGTCCGCCGCGCCGCGCCCTTCGCGACCCTCCCGCAGTCCGCCTTCGACGCCGTGCTCGACATGCTGGCCGGCCGCTACCCCTCGGACGCCTTCGCCGAGCTGCGCCCCCGCCTGGTGTGGGACCGGGTGGCCGGCACCGTGACCGGCCGCCCCGGCGCCCAGCGGCTGGCCGTCACCTCCGGCGGCACCATCCCCGACCGCGGCCTGTTCGGCGTCTTCATCGCGGGCGCGGACCCGAAGGAGAAGGGCGGCGGCCAACGAGAGGGGCAGCGCGCAGCGCTTCCCCAGAAGGGTGGTGGTGGGGGAGGGGTGGGCGAGCTCGACGAGGAGATGGTCTACGAGTCCCGCGTCGGCGACGTGTTCACCCTCGGCACCACCTCCTGGCGGATCGAGGAGATCACCCACGACAAGGTGCTGGTCACCCCCGCCCCCGGCGTCCCCGGCCGGCTCCCGTTCTGGAAGGGCGACACGCTCGGCCGCCCGCTCGAACTCGGCCGCGCCCTCGGCGCCTTCACCCGCGAACTGGGCGCCCTGCCGCCCGAGGCCGCCACCGAGCGCCTCAAGCGGGCCGGCCTGGACGACTGGGCGGCCGCCAACCTGCTGGACTACCTGGCCGAGCAGCGCGCCGCCTGCGGCCACCTCCCCGACGACCGCACCATCGTGGTCGAGCGCTTCCGGGACGAGCTCGGCGACTGGCGGATCGTCGTCCACTCCCCCTTCGGCGCCCAGGTGCACGCCCCCTGGGCGCTCGCCCTCGGCGCCCGGCTGCGCGAGAAGCACGGCCTGGACCCGCAGGTGATGCACGCCGACGACGGCATCGTGCTGCGCCTGCCCGACGCCGACCTGCTGGCCCTCGACTTCGACTTCGGCACCCCCTCGGCGCAGTCGGAGCAGGACGAGGCCCCGGTCGGCGCCGACGCCACCCTGTTCGACCCCGGCGAGATCGAGCAGCTGGTCACCGACCAGGTCGGCGGCTCCGCCCTGTTCGCCTCCCGCTTCCGGGAGTGCGCCGGCCGCGCCCTGCTGCTCCCCCGCCGCAGCCCCGGCCGCCGCACCCCGCTCTGGCAGCAGCGCCAGCGCGCCGCCCAACTGCTCGAAGTCGCCTCCGAGTACGGCTCGTTCCCGATCGTCCTGGAGGCCGTCCGGGAGTGCCTGCAGGACGTCTTCGACGTCCCCGGCCTGGTCGAGCTGATGGGCGATCTGGAGTCCCGCGCCGTCCGCCTGGTCGAGGTCACCACCCCCGAGCCCTCGCCCTTCGCCCGCTCGCTGCTGTTCGGCTACGTCGCCCAGTTCCTCTACGAGGGCGACTCCCCGCTCGCCGAGCGCCGCGCCGCCGCCCTCTCGCTCGACTCCCGGCTGCTGTCCGAACTCCTCGGCCAGGCCGAACTGAGCGAGCTGCTCGACCCGCGGGTGCTCGCCGAGCTGGAGGCCGAGCTCCAACGCCTCACCCCCGAGCGCCGGATCAAGGACGCCGAGGGCGTCGCCGACGCCCTGCGCCTGCTCGGCCCGCTCTCCGAGGCCGAGTTGACGGCGCGCGGCGCCGAGCCGCTCTGGGCCCTGGAGCTGGAGGCGGCCCGCCGGGTGATCCAGGTCCGGATCGCCGGCGAGCGCCGCTGGGCCGCGATCGAGGACGCCGGACGGCTGCGCGACGCGCTGGGCACCCCGCTGCCGGTGGGCGTCCCGGAGGCCTTCACCGAACCGGTCAAGGACCCGCTGGGCGATCTGATCGCCCGCCACGCCCGCACCCACGGCCCGTTCACCGCCGCCGAGGCCGCCGCCCGCCACGGCCTCGGCACCGCCGTGGTCACCGGCACCCTGCACCGCCTGACCGCCGCCGGCCGCCTGGTCCAGGGCCACTTCAGGCCCACCGGGAGCCAGACCGACCCCGAGTGGCACACCGCCCCCGAGTGGTGCGACGCCGAGGTGCTGCGCCGGCTGCGCCGCCGCTCGCTGGCCGCCCTGCGCCAGGAGGTCGAGCCGGTCCCGCCGCGCGCCCTGGCCGCCTTCCTGCCGCAGTGGCAGCACCTGGCCGGCCACCGGCTGCGCGGCCCGGACGGCCTGCTGCGGGTGGTCGAGCAGCTCCAGGGCACCGCCCTGCCCGCCTCCGCGCTGGAGAAGCTGATCCTCCCGGCCCGGCTCACCGACTTCTCCCCCGGCCTGCTGGACGAGCTGATGGCGGCCGGCGAGGTCGGCTGGTGCGGGGCCGGCGCCCTGCCCGGCAAGGACGGCTGGCTCAGCCTGCACCTCGCCGAGAACGCCCACCTGCTGCGCCCCGAACCCGTCCCGCCCGCGCTCACCCCGGTGCACAGCGCCCTGCTGTCCGCGCTGGCCGGCGGCTACGGCCTGTTCTTCCGCCAACTCGTCCAGCAGCTCCCGGAGGAGACCGCCGAGCCGGAGATCGTCGAGGCGCTCTGGGACCTGGTCTGGGCCGGTTTCGTCACCAACGACACCCTCGCCCCGCTGCGCGCCCTGCTCGGCTCCGGCCGGACGGCGGGCGCCACCGCCCACCGCGCGCCCCGGTCCACCCCGCGCGGCCGCTACGGCGGGGCCGGCCGCGCCTTCGGCCGGGTCGGCGGCGCCCTGCGCGGCGGCCCGCCGACGGTGGCCGGCCGCTGGTCGCTGCTGCCCGCCTTCGCCGCCGACCCGACGGTCCGGGCCACCGCCCAGGCGCAGAACCTGCTGGACCGCCACGGCCTGCTCACCCGGGGCGCGGTGGCGGCCGAACGGGTGCCCGGCGGCTTCGCCGGGGTCTACCGGGTGCTCGCCGCGATGGCGG
>NZ_JBHVET010000709.1:0-4433 GCF_042802135.1 Kitasatospora sp. NPDC057512 | reverse complement strand
GGGCGATGGCGACCACCGAGATCACCGTCTCCATCACCGACCAGGACTTCAGCGTCTGCCCGACGCTCATCCCGAAGTACTCCTTCACCAGCCAGAAGCCGGCGTCGTTGACGTGCGAGAGGAACAGCGACCCGGCGCCGATCGCGAGCACCAGCAGGGCCGCGTGGGTCGAGGACATGTTCGCGGCGAGCGGGGAGACGATGCCGGCCGCGGTGATCGTGGCGACCGTCGCCGAGCCGGTGGCCAGGCGGATCAGCACGGCGATCAGCCAGCCGAGCAGCAGCG
This sequence comes from Kitasatospora sp. NPDC057512, assembly GCF_042802135.1. Taxonomy (NCBI): domain Bacteria; kingdom Bacillati; phylum Actinomycetota; class Actinomycetes; order Kitasatosporales; family Streptomycetaceae; genus Kitasatospora; species Kitasatospora sp. NPDC057512. The sequence goes on along the minus strand of NZ_JBHVET010000709.1, from coordinate 4,148 downwards.
CGGAGATGTGCCACTTGCCGGACCACTCGCTGACCGCGTTGCCGACGCCCACGTCGATCAGGGTCTGCTTGAAGCCGCCGCCCGCGCCGACGATGAACACGATGCCGGCGATCGGGCCGAGCGACTTGCCGACGGTGTCGGAGATCCGGGCCTTGTCGAAGCCGGCCGCCTTGCCGAGGGTCACCATGCCGAGCAGGGTCGCGGCGAGCAGCGCGATCAGCGGGGAGCCGATGAAGTCGAAGACCCGCTGGCCCAGCGCCTTCGGGTTGTCGATCACCACGTCGGCCAGCGCCTTGCCCAGCATCAGCACGACCGGCAGCAGGATGGTGGCCAGCACCGCGGCGAAGGAGGGGGTGCGGTCGTGCTTGGCCGTCTCCTCGGGGGCGGTGGCCGCCGGGATCTCCAGCGGGCCGACCCAGCGCTCGGCCACCCGGGCGAACAGCGGACCGGCGATGATCAGGGTCGGGACGGCGATCAGCAGGCCGAGCGCCAGGGTGATGCCGAGGTCGGCCTTCAGCGCGTCGACGGCGACCAGCGGGCCCGGGTGCGGGGGCACCAGGCCGTGCAGCACCGACAGTCCGGCCAGGGCCGGGATGCCGACCCGCATCAGCGGCACGTTGCCGCGGCGGGCGACCAGCAGCACGATCGGGATCAGCAGGACGACGCCGACCTCGAAGAACAGCGGCAGGCCGAGGACGGCCGCGATCAGCGCCATCGCCCAGGGCAGCGCCTTGTTGCCGGTACGGGAGAGCACGGTGTCGGCGATGATGTTGGCGCCGCCGGAGTCGGCGAGCAGCTTGCCGAGCATCGCGCCGAGGCCGATCAGCAGGCCGACGCTGGCGACGGTGGAGCCGAAGCCCGTCGAGAAGCTGGTGAGCAGCTTGTCGAAGGGGGCACCCGCGACGGCGGCCAGCAGACCGGAGCCGAGCGTGAGGGCGAGGAACGGGTGCAGCTTCAGCTTGGTGATCAGTACGACGATCGCACCGATGCTGAGCAGCACCGCGATCAGCAGCTGGGAGTCGCTGCTGGTGTGCGGCAGGGCCGGTGGGGCGGCCGCCAGCAGAGTGGGGGCAATGCTCACGCGAGGTCTCCATTGACGGGCCGCAGCAGCGCCACGGCCATCTCGACGAGTTCTTCGGGGGACGGGCCCACGTCCAGGGCGGCGCCGCGCTCGTCCGCACCCAGGGGCTCCAGGGTGGCGTACTGGGAGTCGAGCAGCGACGTCGGCATGAAGTGGCCGGTGCGGTGGGAGAGCCGGTCCTCGACCAGCTCGTGACCACCGCTGAGGTGCAGGAAGAAGGCTCCCGGGGCGTCCGCGCGCAGGATGTCGCGGTAGCGGTGCTTCAGCGCCGAGCAGGTCACCACGCCGCCGGTGCCGGCCTCGGTCCGGTCCTTGAGCCAGGCGCCGATGGCGCGCAGCCAGGGGGCGCGGTCCTCGTCGTCCAGCGGGATGCCGGCCGACATCTTGGCGATGTTGGCCGCCGGGTGGAAGTCGTCCGCCTCGGCGAAGGGGAGGGCGAGGCGGTCTGCCAGCAGGCGGGCCAGGGTGGTCTTGCCGACGCCCGAGACGCCCATCACCACGATGGTGAGGGGGGCCTGCGGGAGGTCGTGGTTCTCGACGCTGAGAGCCATGGGTGGTGCTCCTTCGTTGCCTGGCCGCCACTATCGCCTCAAAGATATGACGTATTCAAGTGGCGGAAACCAAATCGTCATACTTTTGCGGTGTGGTCTGGGTCGCAGGACGACACGAACCGGGCCGCGGGACGACACGACCCGGACCGCGGGGCGGCACGACCCGGGCCGAGGGGTGACATGACCCAGGCCACAGGGCGACGTGAACGCGCCCGGGGTGGGCGTCTACCCTGGGCGGATGGAGATCCAGGGACTGCCCGGGCGGCTGCTCGACGAGCTCGGACCGGCGATCGCGTCGGGAGAGGTCCCCGAGGGGGCGGTGCTGCGCGGCGAGGAGCTGGAGCACCGGTTCGGGGTCTCCCGGACGGTGGTCCGGGAGGCGGTGCGGATCCTGGAGGGGATGCGCATGGTGGCGTCCCGGCGACGGGTCGGGATCACCGTGCAGCCGAAGTCGCTCTGGGACGTCTTCGACCCGATGGTGATCCGCTGGCGCCTGGCCGGCTCGGACCGGCCCGCCCAGCTGCGCTCGCTCGGCTCGCTGCGGGTCGCCGTCGAACCGGCCGCGGCCGCGCTCGCCGCCACCCACGCGAGCGACCACGACCGGCGCGAACTCAGTTCACTGGCCGTGGATCTGACGGTCACCGCACGGGCCGCCGACCTGGCCACCTTCCTCGAACACGACATCGCCTTCCACTCCCTGGTGCTGCGCGCCTCCGGCAACGAGATGTTCGCCCACCTCGGCGACACCGTCGCGGCGGTGCTCACCGGCCGGACCGAGTACCATCTGATGCCCCATCAGCCGGAGTCGTACGCGATCCGGCTGCACCGCGAGGTCGCGGAGGCGATCTGCGCCAAGGACGCCGACCACGCCGAGCGGGCGATGCGGACGATCGTGAGCGGCGCGCTGGAGGAGCTCAACGCCCAGCTGGACTGAACCGGGGCGCCTGGGGCGCCTGCCAGGTCCGTCGGAACGGCGCGGACGGCCCGGATGGCACGGTTTGGCGGCAGTTCGGCGGTTTTGGAGGCATAGTCCTGGTTCGGCGGGGCAGAGTGAGCCGAGGGGGCGCGTTTCGTGTGCGCCCGTTCCGTATGCTTCACCGAACACGCGCCACGCGCCTGGGGGTCGCTCGATGTCCGTGCCACGCCGCCGCCGTCGCCGTCGCCTACCCGACGAGGTACGCGCCGCCGCAGTCCGGGCGGTGCTCTGCCTGTCCTTCACCCTGGTCGGCGTCGTGGTGGCGACCCTGGCCTCGTACGCGGACAGTTGGCTGCTGACGCCCGCGCTGCTGGCGATGGGGCTGGGGGTGTTCGGCACCATGTGGTGCCTGGTGGAGATCCTGATCTCCCGCCAGGTCGCGGCCCAGCGGATGCAGACGCCGGGCTCCGCGCACCCGATGGCGGGCAGCCGGGCGCCCTCCGAGCCGCTGGCCGCGCGGCCGTTCCCCCGGCCCGGCTCGTCCTCGGTGTACCGGCAGCCGTACGAGTCGCCGCAGCCGTACGGGCCGGGGCAGCCGCCGTACGGGAACCAGCAACCACCCCGACCGCCGTACCAACCGCCGCGCCAGTCACCGCAGCAGCCGCCGCGCCAGGCCCGGGTGCGGACCAACCACCCGTAGCACCAGGCGGATCGGTCAGTCCCGGAGCGGCAGCGCCCGGTAGTGGGTGGTGAGCCGGCGGTCCTCGTCCAGGACGTGGAAGGCCAGCATCGGCGGGTGGTCGAAGGAGATGCCCGGCCCGCCCTCGAAGGGCGGCGTGACGGTGGAGGCCACGCCCGGCGCGATCAGCAGCGGCAGCCCGGCGAAGGTGGTGGCCGCGGAGGTGTGCGCGTGGCCGCAGAACAGGGCGGCCACCCGGGGGTGGCGGCGCAGCACCCGCTCCAGCCGCTCCTCACCGAACTGGCGGATCGGGTCGACGTACGGCAGGTGCAGTTCCACGGGCGGGTGGTGGAAGGCCACCAGGGCGGGCAACTCGGTGCGGCCGGAGGCGAGTTCGGTGTCCAGCCAGTCCAGCGTCGGCTCGTCCAGCAGGCCGTCGTGCTGCCCGGGTATCGAGGAGTCGAGCATCAGCACGTCGGCGCCCGGCAGTCGGTGCAGCCGGTTGACCGGTCCCTCCCCCGGTGCCTCGCCGAGCAGCACCTCCCGGTACGGCGACCTGGAGTCGTGGTTGCCCGGACAGGTGAGCACCGGGTGCCGGGAGACCAGCACCTCGGCGACCTGCCGGTACTCCTCCGGCAGGCCATGGTCGGCGAGGTCGCCGGTGACCAGCACCGCGTCCAGCGGGCCGGGCAGGGCGTCGAGGTACGCCATCACCTGCTCGGCCCGCCGCCGGGCACGCTTGCCGTCGTCCCGGCGGTGGTCCTGGCCGAGGTGGATGTCACTGAGGTGCGCGATCGTCAGCATGGCGATCACGATAGGGCCTGCCGCCGAACTCCCGTCGTCCGCCCGCAGGGCGGGCGGGGCGGCGTTGGGGTGCGTGCATCGCAAGGCGGAGGAGGGAGCCACTGCGGAGCATTGGCG
>NZ_JBHVET010000708.1:0-4443 GCF_042802135.1 Kitasatospora sp. NPDC057512 | reverse complement strand
TTCTCCCCCGCCTCGCGCATCGCCGCCAGCGGCCCGGGCGTCCGCCCGGTGAAGGCCTCGCTCTGCAGCACCGCCTGGTGCACCAGCAGGTCCAGCCCGCCCAGGACGGTCGCCCCGCGCCCGGCGCAGGCGGCGGCCAGCGCCGTCGGCCACGGGTGGTACAGCACGTCGAACAGCGCACCCGGCTCGGCGGGCAGCGCCTCGGCGAAGACGTCGGTCGCGCCGACCGGCGTGGTGGAGACGGTCAGCGGCCGGGCCAGCGCCTGCGCGCCGAGTTCCCAGTCGGCGGTGCGGACGGCCACGCCCAGCCGCTCGCCCAGCTCGGCCATCTCCCGGGCCCGCTCGGCACTGCGCACGTAGACCGTCACCTCGCCGGTGCAGATCTGGGCGAGCGCGGCCAGTGCCGAGGAGGCGGTGGCCCCGGCGCCCAGGACGGCCGCCTCGGGCACCTCGGTGATCCCGCGCTCGCGCAGCGCGTTGACCAGCCCGGGCACGTCGGTGTTGTCCCCGGTGCGCCGGCCGTCGGCGGTGAACACCACGGTGTTCACCGCGTCCACCGAGCGGGCCGTCGCGCTGACCTCGTCGAGCAGCGGGATGACCGCCCGCTTCAGCGGCATGGTGAGCGACAGCCCGGCCCACTCGGCCTCGTCCAGCGCGGCGACGAACCCGGGCAGCCCGGCCTCGTCGACCTCGAAGCGGTCGTAGCGCCAGCCGTCCAGCCCGAGCGCCGCGAAGGCGGCCCGGTGCAGGTCCGGCGAGAGCGAGTGGGCGATCGGCGAGCCGAGGACGGCCGCCCGGTGCTTGCTGGTCAACGCTGCCTCTCCGCGGGCCGGCGAACTGTCGTCCGGCCCTGGCTACTTCGTGCCGTGGCTACTTCTTGGTGGTGCAGTGGCCGCGCGCCTCGTCGAAGCCCTGCCCGGCCGACTGGCAGTACTCCTTGACGTTGGCGTAGTGCTCCTTGCTCGTCTCGGCGAACCGGGTCTGGGTCGGGGACATCGCGATGAAGTACAGCCACTTTCCGTCCGCCGGGTGCAGCGTCGCGTTGAGCGCGTCGTCGCCGGGGTTGGAGATCGGACCGGGCGGCAGGCCCTGGTTCACGTAGGTGTTGTACTTGTTGTTCGCGTCGTCCATGTCCTTCTTGTCGAGGTCCTTGCGGCCCAGCGAGTACTGGAGCGTGGTGTCCATGCCGAGCCGGTGGTTGATCTCGCCGCCGGCGGCCAGCCGGTTCTGGATGGTCTTGGCCATCTTGGCGAAGTCTTCCGGGTTGTTGCCCTCGCGCTGGAGGATGCTCGCCTCGATGAGCACCTCGTAGCCGGTCTTCAGCCCCACCGAGGCGGCCTGGGCGTCCAGGCCGGCGTACTTCTCGGTGGCGTTCTTCACCATCTGCTTGAGCAGGTCCTCGGGCTTCATGCCCTCGGCGACGTTGTAGCGGGTCGGCCAGAGGAAGCCCTCGATGTTGCCGTTCGCGTACGCCGGCAGGCCGAGGTCGTTGACCTGCGCCTTGGCGACGCCCGCCGTGGTGCCCGGCGGCAGCTTCAGCTTGGTGTCGATGAGGGTGTAGATCTCGGTGGAGTTCTTGCCCTCCGGCACGACGATCGCCGCGCCGCCCGCCTGGGCGAGCAGCTCCTTGAGCGCGGCCGCGGCCGGCATCTCCTTCTTCAGCACGTAGAAGCCGTACTGGATGGTGCCGCACTTGGGCTCGGCCTTGCAGGCCGCGTTGAACGCGTCGACGCTCTTGACCACGCCGCCGTTCTTCAGCGCCAGGCCGATCTGCCCGCCGACCGCGCCCTTCTTGACCTCGACCTGGACGGAGCCGGTGCCCTCGCCGGTGAAGTCCGGCGCCGGGCCGAAGTGGTCCTGGTAGAAGCCGTAGCCCCACCAGCCGGCCCCGCCGACGGCGCCGAGCAGCACCGCGGCGACCAGCAGGCAGGCGCCGCCGTTGCGGCGGCCCGACTTCTTGCCCTTCTCCTTGCGCTTCTTCTGGGCCTCGCGGGAGTCGTCCTGCTCGCCGAGGAAGCCGGCCTCCCCGGCCTCGGCGTGCTCGTCGAGGTACCCGTCGTCCTCGTGGCGGCCGCCGTCCCCGTGGCCGTCCCACTCGTCCGTCCCGCCCTCGCGCGCGGCACCGACCGGGTCGGCGCCGGCCTCCAGCGCGGCGGCCTCGGCCTCCCAGTCGATCCCGTCCGGGCCGGGGCCGGAGGCCGGCACCGGCTCCGGGGCCGGCTGCGGCTTGGCCCGGCGCCGCGGCACCTGCCGCTGCGGAGCCTGCTGCTCGGGGGCCGGCTGCTGGGGAGCCTGCTGCTGGAGGGGCTGCTGCTGGACCTGCTGGGGCTGGATCTGCTGGGCGGCCTGCTGCTGGTAGCCCTGCTGCTGCACGGGTGCCTGCTGCTGGGGCATCTGCTGCTGCGGGTACCCCTGCTGCATCGGCTGCTGCGGTTGCGGCTGCTGCGGCACGTACCCCTGCTGGGGGTAGCCCTGCTGCTGCACCGGCGCCTGCTGCTGCACCATCTGCTGCGGGTAGCCCTGCTGACCGCCCGGGTAGCCCTGCTGCGGCATCTGCTGCTGGGGGGCCTGCTGCTGGTAGCCCTGCTGCGCCATCATCTGCTGCTGCATCTGCGGCGCCATCTGCTGCTGCGCGTACCCCTGCTGCACGTCCCCGTACGGCTGCTGGACCGGCTGGCCCTGCTGCGGGTACTGCTGCTGCCACTGGCCGTCCTGCTGGCCGGGGACCGGCTGCCGGCCGTCGTACCCGGGATCACCGGGGTGCCACGGCTCGCCCTGGGGGTTGTAGCCCCCGCCCAGATCGGTCATCGATCCCCTTAACCGACGGTGACGACCGGAGGATCAAACCGGCCGTCCGGGACGACGCCGTCCCGGCTGCTTCTCGAACCGGCGTGCTAGCGCAGCGCCTGGAGGGAGACGTTACCGTACCGCAGCCTTACCCCCGGCCGGGCGGACGCACCGTCAGTGAGCGATCTCACCGACGGCACACAACTCCGTTACGGCGTCCCCGCACCGGGACCGGAAGGCGCACCGGCCCCGCCCGGGGCCCCCGGGCCGGTGGTCGCCGGGTCGGAGGGCGCGCCCGACGCCGGGCCGCTCGGCTTGGCCGCCGCCCGGTTGGCGTTGAACTCCGCCACGTTGCGTTGCTGGACGTCGAAGCTGTCGGTGAAGCGGGTGTCCCCCGGCTTCACGGTGACGAAGTACAGCCAGTCCCCCGGCGTCGGGTCCAGCGCGGCCATGATCGCCTGCCGCCCGGGGTTGGAGATCGGGCTCGGCGGCAATCCGGCGTGCAGGTAGGTGTTGTACGGGGAGTCCAGCCTGGTGTCGGTCACCGAGGTGTTGAGGGTCGAGCGGCCGAGCGCGTAGTTGATGGTGGAGTCCAATTGCAGGGGCATGCCCTTGGCCAGCCGGTTGTAGATCACCCGGGCCACCTTGCCCATGTCCTCGGTGTTGTCGGCCTCGCCCTGGACCATGCTGGCCACGGTGATCAGCCCGTACACGCTCTGCCCGAGGTTCTGCGCGACCACGGTGGCGTCGTCCCGGCCGAACTCCCGGCCGGCCCGGTCCACCATCTGCTTCAGCAGGTCGAAGGCGGTGGTGCCCTCGGTGACGCTGTACGTCGCCGGGAACAGGTAGCCCTCCGGGCTGCCGTTGGCGAAGTCCGGCAGGCCGAGCTCGGCGCCCTGGTCCTGGGCGGTCTTCTGGGCGGTGCCCGCGGGCAGGTTCAGCTTCTTGTCGATGGCCGCGTAGATCTGGTAGCCGCGCCAGCCCTCGGGGATGGTCAGGCCGTTGGCGTTGGCCGGGTCGATCAGGATCGCCAGCGCCGCCGCGGCCGACATCCGCTGCTTCAGGGTGTACGTCCCGGGCTGGATCCGCCCGGCCGCCGCCGCGCTGCCCTTCGCGGCCCGGGTGAAGGCGAGCGAGCTGGCCACCACGCCGTTGCGGACCAGCGCGGAGGCGATCTGGGAGAGGCCGGCGCCCTCCGGCACCGAGACCTGCACGCTGCCGGTGCCCTGCCCGGCGAAGTCGGCGGCGGCCGGGGGTTTGCGCTGCGCCTGGATCCAGGTGTACCCGGTCAGCCCGATCCCGCCGAACACCGCGATCAGCGCGAGCGCGGTGAGCCCGCAGGCCAGCCCGTTGCGCCGTCGGTGCGGATCGGGCGCATCGAAGCGCGGACGGGGCGCACCCGGCGGACGGCCCTCCGGTTCCAGCACCGGTGCGCCCAGATGCCCGGGCGTGAGCCCCGGGTGGAAGTCCTGGTCGGTCATGGCTCGCGCCCCCTTCGGCGGTCCCAGATCGATCCGGATCGACATGAATCGATCCAAAACAGACAAGGAAGCGAACGAAAAGGGGTCCGTGCGGACGCGGCCGCCCGGACCCCACAACGGGGCCGTAGATCCTGGCTCTTATAAACAACTGACGCGGCCCACGACGCGTAGAGTG
>NZ_JBHVET010000707.1:0-4484 GCF_042802135.1 Kitasatospora sp. NPDC057512 | reverse complement strand
GGCCGGTAGGGTTTCCTATCGGCCGGGGCACCTCCGTGCCACCCCCGAACCTTGGAGAGCCCCATGAAGCTCGAATCCTTCCTGCTGGAGATCCTGGTCTGCCCGCAGTGCCGGGCCGCGCTCGTCGAGGGCGGCACCGAGGAGCAGCCCGAGCTGGTCTGCACCGGTGCCGACTGCGGCCTCGCGTACCCGGTCCGCGAGGGCATTCCGGTCCTCCTGGTGGACGAGGCCCGCCGCCCGGCCTGATCCTGGGGGCGATGCCCGGGAGGAAGCCCCGGGACGCAGCCCGCCCCGACCGCCCGCCCCGACCGCCCGTCCAGGACCGCAGCCGGAGGTTCGCCGCATGCTCGACGACACCCTGCTCGACGACCCGGCCGCCCTCCAGCGCGCCGACCACGACCGCGCCCTGCTGGCCCTGGCCGGCGCCGGTGCGCGGGTCCGCACCGCGCTGCGGCAGGCCGAGGCGGCCGGCCTCGACCGGCTGCGTCCGGACGGCCGCCCGCGGGCCGTCCTGGTCGCCGGGCACGGCAGCGCGCTGACCGCCGCCGAGATGCTCTCGGCGCTGGCCGGCACGGGTTCCCTGGTCACCCCGCTGCCGCCGACCGAGGCGGCCGCCCCGCGCGCCGACCGGGCCGGCGCCCCGCCCGCCTTCACCGCCGGGCTCGGCTGGCAGCTGCCCGGCTGGGCCGGCCCGCTGGACCTGCTGGTGATCAGCTCCGCCGACGGCGGCGAACAGGGCCTGGTCGCCCTCGCCGAGCAGGCGTACGCGCGCGGCTGCGCGATCGTGGTGACCGCCCCGGCCGGCAGCGCGCTGGCCGAGGCCGCGCTGCAGGTGCGCGCGCTGCCGCTGCCCTTCGTGGCCTCGGTGCTGCCCGAGGACCTCGCGCCCGTGACGGCCGTCGAGCCGGACCTGCCGGCCGAGGACCCGGCGGCGCTCTGGTCCCACCTCGCCCCGCTGCTGGCGCTCGCCCAGAAGATCGGCCTCACCCAGCTCCCGTACGACGCGCTGCCGGCCCTCGCCGACCTGCTGGACGCCGCCGCGGTGCGCTGCCGCCCGGACGCCGCCGCGTACACCAACCCGGCGAAGGGCCTGGCCGCCCGGCTGGCCGGGACGGTCCCGCTGCTGTGGGCCGAGGGCCCGATCGCCGGGGCGGCCGCCACCCGGTTCGCCGCCCAGTTGGCCGACCGGGCCGGGCGCCCGGCGCTGGCCGGGCCGCTGCCGCAGGTGCTCACCGCCCACCGCGGCATGTTCACCGGGCAGTTGGGCGCGGGCGCCGATCCGGACGACTTCTTCCGCGACCGGGTCGAGGAGCCGGACCCGCTGCACCTCCAGGTCCTGCTGCTGCGGCACGCGCCCGGCGCGGCCGGCCCGGCGGCGCCGGACGAGCAGGACGGCCCGGCCGAGGTGCCGGAGGAGGACGCCGGGCCGCGCAGCTTCGGCGTCTCCCGGGCGCACCGGCTGGCCGCCGCGCACGACGTGCGGCTGACCGAGTACGCGAGCACCCGGCCGGACGCGCTGCACGCGCTGGCCGACCTGGTCGCGCTGACCGACTTCGCCGCCGTCTACCTGGGGCTCGCCGCCGCGCAGTCCTGAGACGTTCGGCCGGTCGGGCCCTCGGTGCCGGTACGGTAAGCGCTCGACGACGCCGACCGACCCGTGAGGACCTGGAAGCATGAGCACCGAAGGCGGTACCAAGGCACTGATCGCGGCCCTGTCCGCGAACCTCGCGATCGCCGTGGCCAAGTTCACCGCCTTCGGCTTCACCGGCTCCTCCTCGATGCTGGCCGAGGGCGTGCACTCGGTGGCCGACTCCGGCAACCAGGTGCTGCTGCTGGTCGGCGGCAAGCGGGCGCGCCGGGCGGCCGACGAGGAGCACCCCTTCGGGTACGGCCGCGAGCGCTACGTGTACGGCTTCCTGGTGGCCATCGTGCTGTTCAGCGTCGGCGGCCTGTTCGCGGTCTACGAGGGCTGGCACAAGATCAGCCATCCGGAGGCGCTGGACTCCTGGGGCTGGGCGGTCGGCGTGCTGGTCTTCGCCATCGGCATGGAGGGCTGGTCCTTCCTGACCGCGATGCGGGAGTCGGAGAAGGCCAAGGGCAAGCAGAGCTGGACCCAGTTCATCCGCACCGCCAAGGCGCCGGAGCTGCCGGTGGTGCTGCTGGAGGACACCGGCGCGCTGATCGGCCTGGTGCTCGCGCTGTTCGGCGTCGGGCTCACCGTGATCACCGGCGACGGCGTCTGGGACGGCATCGGCACCCTGTGCATCGGCCTCCTGCTGGTGGTGATCGCCGTGGTGCTCGCCCTGGAGACCAAGTCGCTGCTGCTCGGCGAGTCGGCCGACAAGGAATCGGTGCGCCGGATCCGGGAGGCGCTGGTGGACGGCGAGGCGGTCACCCGGGTGATCCACATGCGCACCCTGCACCTCGGCCCGGAGGAGCTGCTGGTCGCGGCCAAGATCGCCGTCAACGCGGAGGACAGCGCCGCCCGGGTCGCGGAGGCGATCGACGCCGCCGAGGAGCGGGTCCGCGCGGTCGTCCCGATCGCCCGGGCGATCTACCTGGAGCCCGACGTGTACAGCGCCGAGAAGGCGGCGGCGGGCGACGACCCGGCCGCCACCCCCGGCGGTCCCGGCCCGGGCGGCGCGCACTGACCCCTCCCGCGCCCCCGTCCCGCTGACCGACCCGTTCCGTGCACCGACCCGTTCCGCGCGCCGGCCCGTCCTGGGGCCCGGCTTGAGAGCGGGTCGGACCGGGGGCCGAAATCGGTCATCGGCGGACGGCCGGCGGGGCCATCGGTGTAGATTCGTCACCAGAGCCAGAACGTCGCTGCTGATGGCGGTCGATCGGCGGTCCGCACCCCGCGGGGTGCGCGCCGGTCGAGGGAGAGAGGTCCTCCGACGGTTTGTGCCGCGCAACGGGAAGCCGGTCCACCACCACGGACCCGGCGGTCCCGGCGTGGCCGTGCACCCGTACGGCCCGACGCACGCGACGCACGCCCGGACCTATGGCCCCACCCCCCATCAGCGAGGAGCAGACGCATGTCGACCGACATCACCGGTGACTTCAAGGTCGCCGACCTTTCCCTGGCGCCGTTCGGCCGCAAGGAGATCCAGCTGGCCGAGCACGAGATGCCCGGTCTGATGGCGATCCGCGCCGAGTACGCCGAGGCGCAGCCGCTGGCCGGCGCCCGCATCACCGGCTCGCTGCACATGACCATCCAGACCGCCGTGCTGATCGAGACCCTGACGGCGCTCGGTGCCGAGGTCCGCTGGTGCTCCTGCAACATCTTCTCCACCCAGGACCACGCGGCCGCCGCCATCGCCGTCGGCCCGGAGGGCACCCCGGAGAACCCGCAGGGCGTGCCGGTCTTCGCCTGGAAGGGCGAGACCCTGGAGGAGTACTGGTGGTGCACCGAGCAGGCCCTGACCTGGCCTGACGGCAAGACCCCGAACATGATCCTGGACGACGGCGGCGACGCCACCCTGCTGATCCACAAGGGCGTCGAGTTCGAGAAGGCCGGCGTCGCGCCGGACCCGTCCACCGCGGACAACGACGAGTTCCGGATCATCCTGGAGCTGCTCAACCGCACCCTCAAGGACACCCCGAACAAGTGGACCGAGGTCGCCTCCACGATCAAGGGCGTGACCGAGGAGACCACCACCGGTGTCCACCGCCTGTACGAGATGCACCGTGACGGCCAGCTGCTGTTCCCGGCCATCAACGTCAACGACTCGGTCACCAAGTCGAAGTTCGACAACAAGTACGGCTGCCGCCACTCGCTGATCGACGGCATCAACCGCGCCACCGACGTCCTGATCGGCGGTAAGGTCGCCGTCGTCTGCGGCTACGGCGACGTCGGCAAGGGCTGCGCCGAGTCGCTGCGCGGCCAGGGCGCCCGCGTGATCGTCACCGAGATCGACCCGATCTGCGCGCTGCAGGCGGCGATGGACGGCTACCAGGTCACCACCCTGGAGGAGGTCGTGGAGATCGCCGACATCTTCATCACCACGACCGGCAACAAGGACATCATCATGGCCTCGCACATGGCCCGGATGAAGCACCAGGCCATCGTCGGCAACATCGGCCACTTCGACAACGAGATCGACATGGCCGGCCTGGCCAAGCTCGACGGCGTCGTGAAGACCGAGATCAAGCCGCAGGTCCACGAGTGGCGCAAGGCCGACGGCCGCACCATCATCGTCCTCTCCGAGGGCCGCCTGCTGAACCTGGGCAACGCGACCGGCCACCCGTCCTTCGTGATGTCCAACTCCTTCGCCAACCAGACGATCGCCCAGATCGAGCTGTTCACGAAGACCGAGCAGTACCCGATCGGCGTCTACGTGCTGCCGAAGCACCTGGACGAGAAGGTCGCCCGCCTGCACCTCGACGCGCTGGGCGTGAAGCTGACCACCCTGAGCCAGGAGCAGGCCGACTACATCGGCGTCCCGGTCGAGGGCCCGTTCAAGTCGGAGCAGTACCGCTAC
>NZ_JBHVET010000706.1:0-4485 GCF_042802135.1 Kitasatospora sp. NPDC057512 | reverse complement strand
GTCGAGCGCTACGGCGTGGCTGGGGCCCTCGGACCCCGTCACGGCGCCGCGTCCTGATCCGAAAGGAACCCCGGGAGACGCCCGGGGCCGGCGTCAGTAGATGAGGACGTCCCAGTGGCTGCCCTCGTTGCAGTACAGGTTGCCCGACGCGGCCTGCCACTGCGGGTAGCCGTCGCCCCGGAGGCCGATGTAGGTGAAGCTGTTCTGGATGTAGTTGTCGATGCAGGAGCTGCGGGCGATGTCGACCTTGTAGCCGTTGTAGTGGCTGTAGGTGCCGGAGGCGTGGCCCACCTCGGTGCCGCCCGTGATGTTGATGGCGCAGCCGCTGGCCTGCTTGAGGGTGATGACGGCGCTGACCGTGCCCGAGTTGATCTGGTCGAACGAGGTGCAGGTGGAGTTGGACCTGGTGGTGCAGCCCCCGCTGGAACTCCACGTGATGCCGGCGCCGCTGAACTGGCCGGCGGCCGCGGACTGCGACAGCTTGGTGCCGCTGGCGCCGGCCGTGGGCGCCGAGAGGGCGAGGCCGGCCAGGGCCAGGGTGACGACGGTGGCTGCGGTGCGTGGCTTCATCTGCATCTCCCGGTGAGGATGGTGTGCATCCGACTCGACCCCCGCCCTCCTGCCGCGCTCCGGTGGGAGGGCGGGAGGTCCGGCGCCGGGCCGACGGAACCGGCCCGGACGAAGGGGTCGTACGCAGTGCTGTGACGCGGCGGTGCTCCGGCACGAGGGCCGACCGATCCCTCCGGCGCCACCGCCCGCGGCTCCCGGGTGACGGGGGACGACGGGCTTCGAGCGCCGGCATCGGACCAGGATGCCCCATCGCTGTCTATGCGAGTAGACCCCGGGCTGTGAATTTCGCGTGACCGGGAGCGCCCTTCGGCGCGTCGAAACGCTCAGGTGAGCGGTCCGGCGGAGTACGGCGTCGTGGCGGTGGACGGGAGGGTCGAAGGCGAGGAGGCCGGCGGGCGGCCGCCGCAGGTGCCCGTGGCGTACAGGTCGTTGGAGGTCCTCAGCATCGCGGCCGGGTCCGACAGGTCGTACCGGTTGATCGAGGTGGCGAACTGCCGCTTGCCGGTGACCTCGCCGACCAGCAGGGTGTTGTAGCCGGGGATGCCGCCGTCGTGTCCCCAGAACTCGCCGCAGGGCGTGGTCATCCGCTGGAGCCCGAGGCCGTAGCCGGCGGCCGCGCCCGGGCCGCTGGTGTCCTTCATCTCGGCGAGTTCGGCCGGGCCGAGCAGTTGCCCGCCGAGCAGGGCGGCGATGAAGCGGGTGAGGTCCGCGGTGGTGGAGATGCCCGCCCCGGCGGCGGACGCCATCGACGGGTTGAGCAGCGTCACGTCGGCGGGGCCGGTGGGGAGCTTGTAGTAGCCGTGCGCGTGCGAGCCGGGGATGAAGGGCGAGTAGACGGGCATCGAGGTGCCCGTCAGGCCCAGCGGCCGGATGATCCGGCGTTCCACCTCCAGTGCCCAACCGCGCCCGGTGAGGCGCTCGATGATCATGCTGACGAGCACGTAGTCGGTGTTGGAGTAGTGCCAGCCCTGTCCGGGGGCGAAGTACGGCGGGTACTTGTCGGCGATGTCCACGAGCTGCTGCGGCCGGTAGGACGTCCAGCGCCCACCCGCCAGCCACTGCCGCAGCGTCTCCTCGTTGCTTGCGTCGAACGCCGGGTCCTCGGTGAAGTCGTGGATGCCGCTGGTGTGGTTGAGCAGTTGGCGCACGGTGATGCCGGCGCCGTTCGGCACCACGCCCGGCAGGCGGCTCTCGACGGAGTCGTCGAGGCCGATCCGGTGTTCCGCGACCAGCTGGAGGACCACCGTCGCGACGAAGGTCTTGGTGACGCTGCCGATCCGGAACCGCCCGTCCGGATCGGCGGGGGCGCCGGTGGCCAGGTCGGCCACGCCGGCCGCACCCTTCCAGACCGTGGAGCCGTTCTCCCGGACACGGGCCAGCGTCGCCACCGCACCGCCCTCCCGCACCATGGCCCGGACCACCGCGTCCAGGGCCGCCCCGTCCGCCGTCCGCTCACCGTCCGCCGCCACCCGGTAGGGAGCCGCCGGGGCGTCCGTGGCGCCGGCGGCCGGAGCCA
This sequence comes from Kitasatospora sp. NPDC057512, assembly GCF_042802135.1. NCBI lineage: Bacteria > Bacillati > Actinomycetota > Actinomycetes > Kitasatosporales > Streptomycetaceae > Kitasatospora > Kitasatospora sp. NPDC057512. The sequence goes on along the minus strand of NZ_JBHVET010000706.1, from coordinate 2,399 downwards.
GGGCCGCCAGCAGCCCCGCGCCGGCGAGCGCGACGACCGCCGACCGCCCGGCCGGGCCCCGCCACCGCCGACCCTTCGACCCGACTCTCCCCGGCCTCGGATCCGCCGTCCCGTCCGCCATGTCGTCCTCCCGGAGATGATCGACGAATGCGGTCAACATTCGTCATGACAAAGACAATTGACATAATCTCAGTCGGCCGCGATGCGAGGCGTCCACCTCAGGTCCGGAGCATGTCCGCCCCGGGGCCCATTGTCCCGGCCGGAGGACTCCACCTCAGGTCGAAGGCCGCCCCCGACGGATCCCTGAGGCCCCGACGGATCCCTGAGGCCCCGGCCGATCGAGTGGCCGGCGGCGTGCGGCCGAGGTTGCCGCCGCACGCCCCGTCCGGGGTGCCGTGGATCCCGTGACATCAAAACGTAACGCTTCCGCGAGAAGTCGTCAGGCGTAAAGCCTTCCCCAAGTCCTGGCCAATCTGGCATGTTTCCCTCAATTCCCGTGCGATCCCCCTCACGCGCGGGCCGAATCGGAGGAATGACGTGTCACCCCTGATATCCCGACGGCTCGGCCGCCCGGCCGCAGCCCTCGCCGTGCTCTCGGCCATGGCGCTCGCCACCCCCACCGCGTTCGCGACCGCCGCCACCACGACCAGCACCCCCACCGTCCCCAGCACCGTCTCGGCGCCCGCCGCCCAGGCCCCCGCCGCCGCGGGCAGCGCGGCGGGCTGGGCCGCCGGCACCCGGGCCTACCTGGTGATCAGCGCCCCCGCCGACATCGCCGCCGCCAAGACCGCCGTCGCCGCCAAGGGCGGTACGGTCTTCGCGAGTTACGACCCGATCGGCGTCATCGTCGCCCACTCCACCAGCGCCGGCTTCGCCGCCGCGCTGCGCACCGTCACCGGGATCCAGCAGGTCGGCGCGACCCGCACCTCCGACGTGCCGGCCGACGCCTACAGCCCGGCGCTGCCCGCCAACCCGGCGCAGGCGGCCACCACGCTCACCGAGTCCAACCGCTGGGACATGACGCAGATCAAGGCCGACCAGGCCTGGAGCGTCAGCACCGGCTCACCGTCCGTCAAGGTCGGCGTGCTCGACACCGGCGTGGACGACCAGCACCAGGACCTCGCGCCGAACTTCGACGCCGCCGACTCGGTCTCCTGCGCCTACGGCAAGCCCGACACCCGCAGCGGCGCCTGGCGGGACGTGGACACCCACGGCACCCACGTCGCCGGCACCATCGCGGCCGCGAAGAACGGCAAGGGCGTCATCGGGGTCGCACCGGGCGTGAAGGTCGCCTCGGTCCGGATCGCCGAGCCGACCAGCACCTTCTTCTTCGCCGAGAACACCGTCTGCGGCTTCGTCTGGGCCGGCGACCACGGCTTCAAGGTCACCAACAACAGCTACTACACCGACCCGTGGCAGTTCAACTGCCCGAACGACCTCGACCAGGCGGCCATCATCGAGGGCGTCAAGCGCGCCCAGGAGTACGCCGAGGGCAAGGGCTCGCTGCAGGTCGCGGCGGCCGGCAACGCCGACTACGACCTGGCGAACAAGACCACCGACACCGAGAGTCCGAACGACTCCACCAAGGTCACCCGGACGATCAGCAACGCCTGCGTCGACATCCCCACCGAACTCCCCGGCGTGGTGACCGTCGCGGCCACGGGCAGCGGCAGCGGCAAGGCCTCCTACTCCAACTTCGGCCGGGGCGTCATCGACGTCGCGGCGCCCGGCGGTGACGGTGCCACCGGCGTCTACTCGACCCTGCCCGGCGGCAAGTACGGGACCAAGAGCGGCACGTCGATGGCGTCCCCGCACGTCACCGGGGTGGCCGCGCTGATCGCGAGCACCGACCCGACGCTCACCCCCGCCGACATCCGGGCCCGCCTCGCGAGCCAGGCCAACGACCTGGCCTGCCCCGCCTCCGACAGCCGCTGCACCGGCACCACCGCCGACAACTCCTTCTTCGGCGAGGGCCAGGTCGACGCGCTGAAGGCGGTCGGCGGCGCCACGACGCCCACCGGAAAGTACTTCGAGAACACCGCCGACGTGGCGATCCCCGACAACACCACGGTGGAGAGCCCGATCACCGTCACCGGCGTCACCGGCAACGCCCCGGCGACGCTCAAGGTCGGCGTGGACATCAAGCACACCTACCGCGGCGACCTCGTCCTCTCCCTGGTCGCGCCCGACGGCACGGTCTACCTCCTGGAGGACTTCCCGAACAGCGACAGCACCGACAACGTCGCCAAGACCTACACCGTCAACGCCTCCGCGAGTACGGCGAACGGCACCTGGAAGCTCCGGGTGAAGGACGGCGCCTCCGGCGACACCGGCACGATCGACGCCTGGAACCTCACCTTCTGACCCGGTCGTTCCGCCCGGCCGGCCGACGCCCGAGC
>NZ_JBHVET010000705.1:0-4488 GCF_042802135.1 Kitasatospora sp. NPDC057512 | reverse complement strand
GGGCCTCGGCCGTGCGGCGGGGGAGGGGCTACCAGCCGCGCTCGCGCCACTCGTCGAGGTGCGGGCGCTCGGCGCCGACGGTGGTGTCGGAGCCGTGGCCGGGGTAGACCCAGGCCTCGTCGGGGAGGACGTCGAAGATCTTCTCGGTGACGTCCCGGTAGAGGGTCCGGAAGGCCTCAGGGTCGCCCCAGGTGTTGCCGACGCCGCCCGGGAAGAGGCAGTCGCCGGTGAAGACGTGCTGGTGGCCCTGCGGGTCGTCGTAGACGAGCACGATGGCGCCCGGGGTGTGGCCGACCAGGTGCCGGACGGTGAGCTCCACCTCGCCGACCCGCAGCGTGTCGCCGTCCGCGAGCAGCAGCTCGGTGGGGACGTCGATGCCCTCGGCGTCGTGCTCACCGGCGGCCGTCCGGGCACCGGTGGTGGCGACCACCTCGGCCAGCGCGCCCCAGTGGTCGTGGTGGCGGTGGGTGGTGACCACCGTTTCGAGGTCGTCCCCGACGGTCTCCAGCAGCACCGGCGCGTCGGCGGCCGCGTCGATCAGGAGCTGTTCGTCGGTGGCCCGGCAGCGCAGCAGGTAGGCGTTGTTGTCGTACGGGCCGACGGCCACCTTGGTGATGATCAGGTGGGCCAGTTCCCGCACGTCCGGCGGTCCGCCGACCTTGACCGCTCCGTGGTACGTCATCCGTCTGCTCCTCGTCGTGTGGATCTCCCTGGCATCATCCTCGCGCCGTCAGCCCATGGGGGGAAGCGGGGGCAGGGCGGTGTCGGGGGTGCGGTGCAGGCCGTCGCCGGCGGAGCGGCCGGAGAGCCAGGCGGTAAGGGCGCGGACGGGGCCCCGGACGATGCGGGCGGGCTCGCCGGTGCCGATCACGGCGCGGTCGTCGGTGTCGTCGGCGACCAGCTCGACGGCGGGCAGGTCGGCCTGCCCGGCCAGGCCCGCGGCGAGCTTGCGGAACTGGGCGACGGCGAAGTCCTCGGGCCAGTCCGCCGGGGTGTGGCCGGCGGCCAGGTCGACGTGGTGGTACTCCAGCTCCAGCAGGCGCTTGTGCGGGATCTGGTGGGCCGGGAAGACGTAGCCGAAGCGGTGCCTGACGGACGCCGCCCAGGCGTCGTCGGTCATCAGCGCGGCGGCGGCCAGGAAGCGCTCGTGGGACTCGCGCAGGTCGGCGAGGTGGACGTCGAGCGGGCGGGGCGCGTCGCGCTCGATGTCCTGGTCGCGGGCCTCGTGGCTGGCGTACTGCGGGACGTCGGTGCCGGTGCGGGCGCCGGTCAGCAGGTTGACCAGGGAGTCGGCGTTGCGGGCGAGGTGGGCCAGCACGTGGCCCTTCGTCCAGCCGGGGAGGGCGGAGGGCTCGGCGACGGCGTCGGGCTTCAGCCCGGCGACGGTGCGCAGCAGGCGCCCGGTGCTCTCCTCGACCTGGCCGAGCCAGGAGTCGGCGGCGGACCTCGGGTCGGTCATCGAATCTGCCTTCCGTGCGGAACGGGGCGTTGCCCGGAGCGGGCTTCGCTCGTTGACCAGGTGACGCTACCGCCGAATCCGGGCCCTGAGCAGGGGGTTTTCGGGTACGCGCACCGTGCGGGTACGGACGGCCCGGGGGGTGGCCTCACTCGTTCGGGTGGTCCCGGCTGGACAAGGTCGATATTCGAACGTCTGAGCTATAGGCTGGCTGCCGCATCCTGGAAGAAGCAGCACATCCCAACGCAAGCCCTCTCGCCCCGGAGAAAGGCGCCAGAAGCAGTGGCCGACCGCCTCATCGTCCGCGGTGCTCGCGAGCACAACCTCAAGAACGTCTCGCTCGACCTGCCCCGCGACTCCCTCATCGTCTTCACGGGCCTCTCCGGCTCCGGCAAGTCCTCGCTCGCCTTCGACACGATCTTCGCCGAGGGCCAGCGCCGCTACGTCGAGTCGCTGTCCTCCTACGCCCGTCAGTTCCTCGGGCAGATGGACAAGCCCGACGTGGACTTCATCGAGGGCCTCTCCCCGGCCGTCTCGATCGACCAGAAGTCCACCAACCGCAACCCCCGTTCGACCGTCGGCACCATCACCGAGGTCTACGACTACCTGCGCCTGCTGTTCGCCCGGATCGGCAAGCCGCACTGTCCGCACTGCGGCCGCCCGATCGCCAAGCAGTCGCCGCAGGCGATCGTGGACAAGGTGCTGGAGCTCGCCGAGGGCACCCGGTTCCAGGTGCTCAGCCCGGTGGTGCGCGAGCGCAAGGGCGAGTTCGTCGACCTCTTCGCCGACCTCCAGTCCAAGGGCTACTCCCGCGCCCGGGTCGACGGCGGGACGATCCAGCTCGCCGAGCCGCCGAAGCTCAAGAAGCAGGAGAAGCACACCATCGAGGTGGTCATCGACCGCCTGACCGTGAAGGACAGCGCCAAGCGGCGGCTCACCGACTCGGTGGAGACGGCCCTGCGGCTGTCCGGCGGCATGGTCGTGCTCGACTTCGTCGACCTCCCCGAGGACGACCCGGAGCGCGAGCGGATGTACTCCGAGCACCTCTACTGCCCGTACGACGACGTGTCGTTCGAGGAGCTGGAGCCGCGCTCGTTCTCCTTCAACTCGCCCTTCGGCGCCTGCCCGGACTGCTCGGGCCTGGGCAACCGGATGGAGGTCGACCCGGAGCTGGTCGTGCCGGACGTCGAGCGCTCGCTGGACGAGGGTGCGATCCACCCGTGGTCGGCCGGGCACGCCAAGGAGTACTTCCAGCGCCTGATCGACGCGCTGGCCGGGGAGCTCGGCTTCCGCACCGACATCCCCTGGGCCGGGCTGCCCGCCCGCGCGAAGAAGGCGCTGCTGTACGGGCACAAGCACCAGGTGGAGGTCCGCTACCGCAACCGCTTCGGCCGCGAGCGCTCGTACAGCACCGGCTTCGAGGGCGCGATCCCGTTCATCCAGCGCCGGCACACCGAGGCGGAGAGCGACAGCAGCCGCGAGCGCTTCGAGGGCTACATGCGCGAGGTGCCCTGCCCGACGTGCCAGGGCACCCGGCTCAAGCCGGTGGTCCTCGCTGTCACCGTCGAGGGCAGGTCGATCGCCGACGTCTCCTCGATGTCGATCAGCGACTGCTCCGAGTTCCTCGGCGCGATGAGGCTCAACGCCCGGGACAAGCAGATCGCCGAGCGGGTCCTCAAGGAGGTCAACGAGCGGCTGCGCTTCCTGGTCGACGTCGGCCTGGACTACCTCTCGCTCGACCGCGCGGCCGGCACCCTGTCCGGCGGCGAGGCCCAGCGCATCCGGCTGGCCACCCAGATCGGCTCCGGCCTGGTCGGCGTGCTGTACGTGCTGGACGAGCCGTCCATCGGCCTGCACCAGCGGGACAACCACCGGCTGATCGAGACGCTGGTGCGGCTGCGCGACATCGGCAACACCCTGATCGTCGTCGAGCACGACGAGGACACCATCAAGACGGCGGACTGGGTGGTCGACATCGGCCCGGGCGCCGGCGAGCACGGCGGCAAGGTGGTGCACTCCGGCTCGCTGAAGCAGCTGCTCACCAACAAGGAGTCGCTGACCGGCCAGTACCTCTCCGGCAAGCGGTCCATCCCGATCCCGGCCACCCGCCGCGAGCGGGACAAGAAGCGCCAGCTGACGGTCCACGGCGCCCGCGAGCACAACCTCAAGGACGTCACGGTCGGTTTCCCGCTCGGCACCTTCACCGCGATCACCGGCGTCTCCGGCTCCGGCAAGTCGACGCTGGTCAACGACATCCTGTACACCCACCTCGCCCGGGAGCTGAACGGCGCCCGCAGCGTGCCCGGCCGGCACACCCGGATCACCGGCACCGACCAGGTGGACAAGGTGGTGCACGTCGACCAGTCGCCGATCGGCCGCACCCCGCGCTCCAACCCGGCCACCTACACCGGGGTGTTCGACCACGTCCGCCGGCTCTTCGCGGAGACGCAGGAGGCCAAGGTCCGCGGCTACCTGCCCGGCCGGTTCTCCTTCAACGTCAAGGGCGGCCGCTGCGAGAACTGCTCGGGCGACGGCACCATCAAGATCGAGATGAACTTCCTGCCGGACGTCTACGTGCCGTGCGAGGTCTGCCACGGCGCCCGGTACAACCGGGAGACGCTGGAGGTCCACTACAAGGGCAAGTCCATCGCCGAGGTGCTGGACATGCCGATCGAGGAGGCGCTGGGCTTCTTCGAGGCCGTCCCGGCGATCGCCCGGCACCTGCGGACGCTCAACGACGTCGGCCTCGGCTACGTCCGGCTCGGCCAGTCGGCGCCCACCCTCTCCGGCGGCGAGGCGCAGCGCGTCAAGCTCGCCTCGGAGCTCCAGAAGCGCTCCACCGGGCGGACGGTCTACGTGCTGGACGAGCCCACCACCGGCCTGCACTTCGAGGACATCAGCAAGCTGATCAAGGTGCTCAGCGGGCTGGTGGAGAAGGGCAACACGGTGATCGTCATCGAGCACAACCTCGATGTGATCAAGACGGCCGACTGGATCGTCGACATGGGCCCCGAGGGCGGCTCCGGCGGCGG
>NZ_JBHVET010000704.1:0-4514 GCF_042802135.1 Kitasatospora sp. NPDC057512 | reverse complement strand
CTCGGCGGCCGAACGGGGTCCGGCCTAGTACCAGTGGTGGGCCTGCCAGAACGACCAGGCGGCGCAGGGGCTGCCGTAGCGGGTGTTCATGTAGTTCAGGCCCCACTTGATCTGGGTGGCCGGGTTGGTGCGCCAGTCGGCGCCCGCGGAGGCCATCTTGGAGCCGGGCAGGGCCTGGACCAGGCCGTAGGCGCCGGAGGACGCGTTCACCGCGAGGGGGTTCCAGCTGCTCTCGCGGAACACGATGTTGCTGAAGCACTGGAGCTGGCCGGCCGGGACGATCTGCGCGGCGATCTGCTGCGGGGTGCCGGAGTAGGCGGCCGGGGCGCTGTTCAGGTCCTGGCGCTGCTGGGAGCGGGAGGCGGCGGCCTCGGCGTCGGCCTTGGCCTTGGCGTCGGCCTGGGCCTGCGCCTGCGCCTCGGCCTGGGCGGCGGCGTCCGCCTCGGCCTGGGCCTGGGCGGCCTGCTCGGCGGCGGCAGCGGCAGCGGTGTCGGCCTGGCCCTGCTCGGCGACCAGCGTTCCGTCCACCGACACGGCGGCCACGGGGGCGGCCTCGGTGCCGTTCCCGGCCTGCGGGATGGCGAGGGCCGCGGTGGCGGCGCTCGCGACCATGAGGGTGGCGACGCCGGTGATCAGGGAGTTGCGGCGGGCATGGCTGAGCTGCATGGGGCGGACGATCCTTCTCCGTCGGGGGCCGTGCCAGTGGCACCGGGGGCGGGGCATCGCGTGGGCTCCGGGTGAGCGGGGCCCGTGCGGCCGCCCTGGACGGCCGTGGCGCCCCGGCGGTAACGGCGGGGCGGGCGGGCTGCGCGGCGGCGGGGGTGGTCGGCTGCGCTGCCTGGCGACGGGCCATTCTTGGCAGGGCCGGGGACGGGTGGCAAAGGCGTTCGCTACTACGCCGGATCGTGGTCGCGGGGCGGCCGCGGCAGGGTGCGGTGACAGATTTGTGGTTGTTTGTCCGGATTGTCCATCCAGGGGTCGGGGGCGGTACGCGACGCGGGATCGACAGGGCGTGAGCCGTGATGGCCTGTGTTCTTCGGGCGGGGCGCGGTGGCGCGCGGTCCGGCCGGGGTGCCCCGGCGCCCGCCGGCGGGGGGTCTGCGGGCCGGCATCCACTATCGGGGATCGTGGATGGGGATCCCCCTGTGGGCGGGCTCACACGCCCGCGGGGGCGAGGTCGGCGCAGCGTGACCGGTCGGTGACGGTCTCAGTTCGCGTACGGGTTGCCCGGGACGGGCCGTGCGGGGGTGCCGGAGAAGGCCGAGGGGTCGGGGGCGGTGGAGCGCTCGGAGGCCGGGCCGTGCTCCTCCCTCCCCTCCTCCGGCTCCTCGGGCGCGGCCGGGACGAGGTCGCGGGCGAGCAGGGTGGCGCCGGCGACGGCCCCCGGCATGGCGAGCACCGTGACCAGCGGCACCAGGAAGGCCAGCACCAGCGGCGTGCCGAATCCGAGCGCCAGTCCGAGCCGGGCGCGCAGCAGTCGGATCCGCTCCGGCTGGGGCACCTGGCGCCGCTGCAGGGCGACGGCCGTCAGCTCGACGGTCAGGAAGAAGCCGGACACCAGGAAGCCGACCGCCGGGACCACCGTCTGCCCGACCACCGGGATGAACCCGCAGGCGAACAGCAGCACGCCGAACCCGGCCACCCGCACCAGGACGTACACGCTGTCGCGCACCGCGATCAGCAGCTCCCGCCAGAGCGCGGTGTCCGGCGGGGTGGGCGCGCCGCCCTCGGTCTCGTCGACCTCGGCGCAGAGCGCCTCGTAGAAGGGCTGGCCGACCAGCAGGGTGACGGCGGTGAAGGTGAGCAGGGAGAGCAGCAGGCCGCCGCCGAAGGCGACGGCCGCGAGCGTGTCGCGCAGCAGACCCCGCCAGGGGGAGGCCCAGTGGTCGGCGAACGGGGTCGCCCAGTCCGCGAGGTCCAGCGACCAGGCGCCGAGGAAGGCGAGCGCGACGACGTAGCCGGCCAGGGTGAGCAGGGCCGGCAGCATCCCGAAGCCCCACCAGCGGCCGTGTCGGCCCACCCACTTCTGGCCCTCGACCAGGTACTTCGCCCCCGCCACAAGATCTCGCATGGGCGATCACCCTAGGGCTTCCGCGCCCGGAACCCCGCATTGCCGTGTTCCTGCCAGTTCCGACCGGCAAGGGCCGACCCCTCCTGCCGCGCCGCCCGCCGGGCCACTCTCGGTCTTCCCTCACCTGCAAGGAGGATCTGATGAAGCGTCAACTCGGCAGATTCGTCTGCCTGCTGGCCGGCCTGGTGCTCGGCGCCGGCGCGCTCGTGCTGCCCGCCGCGGCCTCACCCGAGCCGTCGCCGAGCGTGGTCGGCGGCACGCGGGCGGCGCAGGGCGAGTTCCCGTTCGTGGTGCGGCTCTCGATGGGCTGCGGCGGCGCGCTCTACACCTCGCAGATCGTGCTCACCGCCGCCCACTGCGTCGACGGCACCGGCGCCGACAGCAGCATCACCGCCACCGCGGGGGCGGTCGACCTGAACAGCGGCAGCGCGATCAAGGTCCGCTCCTCGTACGTGTACCAGTCGCCCGCCTTCACCGGCGCCGAGAACGGCGACGACTGGGCGCTGATCAAGCTGGCCTCGCCGGTGAACGGCGGCCAGGTCGCCACCCTGCCGATCGCCACCTCCAGCACCTACGACAGCGGCACCTTCACCATCATGGGGTGGGGCGCCGCGCGCGAGGGCGGCGGCCAGCAGCGGTACCTGCTCAAGGCGACCGTGCCGTTCGTCGACGACGCCACCTGCGCCCGCGCCTACCCGGGGCTGAACGCGGCCGGCTCGCTCTGCGCGGGCTACGTCTCCCAGGGCGGCGTCGACACCTGCCAGGGTGACTCCGGCGGCCCGATGGTCCGGCAGGACGCGGCGGGCCGCTGGGTCCAGGTCGGCATCGTCAGCTGGGGCAACGGCTGCGCCCGCGCGGGCTACCCGGGCGTCTACACCCAGGTGAGCACCTACGCGGCCGACATCGCCGCGGCGGCGGCCGGCCTCTGATCCGAGCCGGCGGCTCCCCGAGCCGACCGGAAGGTCTCTGATCCGACCCGGCAGGGCCGGTCGAAGCGGTACGGCAGGGCCGGTCACCACACCCGCAGGTGGTGGCCGGTCCTGCCGTTCTGGGACAACGGGGACGGCCTCACCCGCGCAGCCACTCCTCGCTCCGCCGTCGCTCCCGGGCGATGCGGCCGGTGGCCTGCGGGGGCAGGCGGGTGAGCAGGGCGACGGCGGCGTCGGTGTGGCCGGCGAGGGCGTGGGCGCCGGCGAGGCGGGCGGTGACCAGGGCGTGGTCGCGCGGACGGGCGGCCGGGTCGAGGAGCCGCAGGGCGGCCTCCAGCCAGGCCGCCGCGGTGCGGGCGTGGCCGGTGCGGCCGGTGCGGACGGCGAGGTCCCGGTGGCAGGTGCCGTGCGCGACGGCCAGGACCAGGTCGGCGCGGTCCGCCCAGGGCGTCGGCTCGCCGGTGCGCAGCGCGGCGTCGGTCAGTCGGCGGGCGTCCGCCAGGGTCCGGCGCACCAGCGGCGCCCGGCCGGCCAGCGCGTGGGCGTGGGCCTGGGCGACGGCGGTCCAGGCCCGCAGTCCCGGCAGGGGAGGCGCGGCGGTCCGGGCGGCCTCGGCCAGGGCGAGCGCGGTGGCCGGGTCGCCGTGCCACCAGTACAGGGTGCTCTGCCGGGCGAGCAGCGCGGCCGCGGTGATCCGGTCGCCGGTCGCGCGCGCCCACTCCAGCCCGGTGGCGTACCAGCTGAGCGCGCGGGCGTGGCGGTCGCCCTCGAAGTGGGCCCAGCCGGCGAGTTCGGCGTACTGGGCGGCGAGTGAGCGGTCGGCGAGTGAGCGGTCGGCGGCGGGGTGCTCGCGCGGGTCGGGGTGCGGCCGGCCGAGCAGGGTGTGGGCGTGGTGCTCCAGGACGGTGGCCAGTTCCTCGCCGCCGATCCGGCCCGCGGCGGCTCGGTAGACGGCAAGCAGGTGGGCGAGCACCTCGACGGTGGCGGCGTCCGGCGGGCCGGTGGCGGTGGCGTCGAGCGGTGGCGGGGTGGCGGCGGCGCGTTCGCCGAGGTGTTCGCGCTCCTGCTGGACGGCCTGCCAGAGGTCCGCCAACTCGCCGTCGGCGTGCAGGAGTTCGTCGGCCCGGGCGGGCATCCCGGGCGGCGGCCAGCGGTGGGCGTTCTCCACCCGGCTGATCAGTGAGTCGTGGTAGCCGAGCAGTCGGCCGAACTCGGCCTGGCTGAGGCCGCGGGCCTCGCGCCAGTGGCGCAGTCGGCGGCCGAAGCGCAGGCGCGCGGACCCCGGTCCCGTACGGGGCGGCGGCGGGGGCGGCTGGGGTGGTGGCGGCGGGGGTGGCGTGGGGGCGGGGAGGGACGGCACGGGGTCTCCCGGAGGGGGCGGGGGAGCGCTCGTGGGGGAGCGCCCTGCCCTGGTATCCCCGTTGACGTGCCTTGGTCAAACTGGACGGTGGTGCCGCGCGGCGCGGAACGGAACGGCGCCGGGCCCGGGAGCCTCCGCATCGGCTCCCGGGCCC